>NZ_JAMYSA010000015.1:0-81357 GCF_040321735.1 Mesorhizobium sp. M0293 | reverse complement strand
GCCAGACGAGGCGCCACTCGATCATCGCCTCGCTGCTCGGCATCCGCCACATCGTGCTGGCCGTCAACAAGATCGATCTCGTCGGATTCGACCAAGCGGTCTTCGCGCGGATCGTTGAAGACTACCGGCAATTCTCGCGCGATCTCGGCTTTCAGACCATGGTGCCGATCCCGATGTCGGCCCGTTACGGTGACAATGTCAGCCGCCGCTCCGAAAGCATGGAATGGTATTCCGGCCCGACGCTGATCGAGCATCTCGAAACCGTGTCGGTCGATGAGGCGGTGGCTGAATTGCCGTTCCGGTTTCCGGTCCAGTATGTCAATCGCCCCAATCTCGACTTTCGCGGTTTTGCCGGCACGATCGCCTCCGGCTCGGTTGCGTCCGGCGACGAGGTCGTCGTCGCCAAGTCGGGCAAATCCTCGCGCGTCAAGCGGATTGTCTCGTATGGCGGCGACCTTGCCCAGGCGGCTGCCGGCCAGGCCATCACGCTGGTCCTTGACGACGAGGTCGAGATCTCACGCGGCAACATGCTGGTTTCGCCGGCCGCACGGCCGCAGGTCGCCGACCAGTTCGCCGCCAACATCGTCTGGTTCGACGAGCATGCGCTGTTGCCCGGCCGCTCCTACATCCTGCGCACCGAGACCGACCAGGCCAGCGCCACCGTCACCGACCTGAAATACCGGATCAACGTCAACGACTTTGCCCATGAGGCGGCCAAGTCGCTCGAAATGAACGAAGTCGGCATCTGCAACATCTCGACGCGGACGCCGATCGCCTTCGATCCCTTCGCCGAGAACCGCACCACCGGCGCCTTCATCCTGATCGACCGCATCTCCAACGCCACGGTCGGCGCCGGCATGATCCTGCACACGCTGCGCCGCGCCGAAAACATCCATTGGCAGTCGCTCGATGTCGGCAAACGCGTGCGCGCCGACATGAAGAACCAGCGGCCCGCCGTGTTCTGGTTCACCGGGCTGTCGGGCTCCGGCAAGTCGACCATCGCCAACCTGTTCGAAAAGAAGCTGTTCGCCACCGGCCGCCACACCTATATCCTGGACGGCGACAACGTCCGTCACGGTCTCAACCGCGATCTTGGTTTCACCGACGCCGATCGCGTCGAGAACATCCGCCGCGTCGCCGAAGTGGCGCGGCTGATGGCCGATGCCGGGTTGGTCGTCATTGTGTCGTTCATTTCGCCGTTCAGCGCCGAGCGGCGCATGGCACGCGAATTGATGGCCGACGGCGAGTTCATCGAGGTGTTTGTCGATACGCCCTTCGAGGAATGCGCCAGGCGGGATCCCAAGGGCCTCTATGCGCGCGCACTGAATGGCGAGATCAAGAATTTCACCGGCGTCGATTCCCCTTACGAAGTGCCGGAAAACCCGGAAATCCATCTCAAGACACTCGGCAAATCGGCCGAGGAGATGGTAGACGCCCTGGAACACTGGCTGAACGAGCGCGACATTGCCGAAGACCAATACGACAACGGCGGCGGCATCTGACGACAGGCCGATGCTCGAAATCTTCGAGCGGCTGGCGCTGGCGGCCGGGCGCGAGGTGATGCGTGTGTTCCACGCCGGCTGCGCGGTCGACCGAAAATCCGACGCCTCACCGGTGACCGAGGCGGACCGCGAGAGCGAGAAGATCATTCTCGCCGGACTGCGCGCCGCATTTCCCGACATTCCCTGCGTCGCCGAGGAGGAGGCATCCGCCGGCATCGTGCCGCCCGACCTGGACGGTGCTTTCTTTCTGATAGATCCGCTCGACGGCACCAAGGAATTCGTCAACCGCCGCACCGACTTTACGGTCAACATCGCGCTTGTTCGTCACAGAGTGCCGGAAGTCGGCGTCGTCTTTGCGCCCTGCACGGGCCGCTTCTTTTCCGGCCTGCCGGGCAGGGCGGAATCTCTCGAAATCGATGGCGACTACCAGATCGTCGGGCGCCGGCCGATTTCGGTGAGAACAGCCATGGCGCCGCTGGCCGTCGTTGCCAGTCGTTCGCACAACACGCCGGAAACCGAGGCCTATATTCGCGACCTCGGTGCCGCCGAAATCGTCTCGGTTGGCTCGTCCTTGAAATTCTGTCTTGTCGCCAGCGCCGAAGCGGATGTCTATCCGCGCTTCGGGCGCACCATGGAATGGGACACGGCGGCGGGCGACGCCGTGCTGCGCGCGGCCGGCGGCATGACACGCACACTGGACGGCCAACCTTTGCTCTACGGCAAGCGCAGGCAAAGCGACGACGAGGATTTTGCCAATCCGCATTTTATTGCCAGCGGGGCAGGGGCCAGCCCCGCTTGAGAAGGCCCGGCAGCTTACTCGGCTGCGGCCTGCGCTGAATTCGAGCCGATGTAGTTGCGGATCGTTTCGATGATGCGGTCCTGGTCGGCTTCGTTCAGATAAGGGTGCATCGGCAGGCAGAGGATCCGCTTCGGCAGGTCTTCCGACACGGCAAGGCCGGTCGGCGTGCGCGGGTAGTCGCGATAAGCGACCTGGGCATGCAGCGGCTTCACATAGTAGATAACAGACGGAATGCCCTTTTCGCCGAGATGCGCTTTCAGCCCGTCGCGCTTGGGCGTCTCGATGGCGTACTGTGCCCAGGCCGAACGGCTGCCGTCCAGATTGCGGGCGGCGGTGACGATGTCGCCGAGCCCGTCGGCGTAACGCTTTGCCACCACCTGGCGGACAACCATCTCGTCTTCGAAGATGGCCAGCTTCTCGATCAGGATCGCCGCCTGCAGCGTGTCGAGCCGCGAATTGATGCCGACGCGGACATTGTCGTATTGCGTTTCGCCCTTGCCGTGGAAGGCGAAAGACCTGAGCTGCTCGGCCAGCGCGTCGTCATTGGTGAACATCGCGCCGCCGTCGCCGTAGCAGCCAAGCGGCTTTGCCGGATAGAAGCTGGTCGAGCCGACCGCGCCGAAGGAACCGCACATCTTACCGTCGAGCGAACCGCCCATCGACTGGGCGGCATCCTCGATCACCATCAGCCCTTCGCGGTTGGCTATCGCCATGATCGCCTCGTAGTCGGCGGCAAGGCCGAACAGATCGACCGGGATGATTGCCTTCGGCTTCAGCCGGCCTTCCTTCTTGATCATGGCGATGGCCGCTTCGAGGCTGGCAATGTCGATGTTGTAGCTATGCGGGTCGACATCGACGAAAACCGGCTCGGCCTTGGCCAGTGCCACCACTTCGGCGGTGGCGGCAAAAGTGAAGCTCGGCACGAACACCGCGTCACCCGGGCCGACACCGGCCGCAAACAGCGGCAACAGCAGCGCATCGGTGCCGTTGGCGCAGGCCACGACATGCTTGGTGCCGATATAGGCGGCGAGCTTGTTCTCGAATTCGGTTACTTGCGGGCCGAGGATATAGCGGCCCTCGTCGACGACACGGTCGATCGCGGCCTTCAGCCGGTCGCGGATTCGTTCGCGCTGCGCGCCAAGATCGATGAACTGCATGTCGGCCTCAAAACGGTTTAAACAGGCGGTTTAGCCAGATAACGGCCCGCTGGTACCAGAGTTGCGCCTGTCGAGAAAGCCGGACAGGTAGAGCCGCGAATTGCCTAGGTGTCGCAGTCTGTTACCAGTATTTTCCGATGCATCTTCACAACATGCCGGAAATCCGGCCTTCGTTGACCGCGATCCTGCCCTTATAGTCCCTGCGATCGGTCCTGCGAAACATAAAGTGATCGACTGGCTCAACTTATGTTGAGCGGTACTCAGGCAATTTCATGCCGCCACGGCGGATTGGCGCCGGCCCGTGACACCGTGACCGCTGCTGCCTTGGCGCCAAGCGCCAGCGCCTTGTGGATGGCTTCTTTCGACAGGTCGGAAATCGCCGCCTTTGTCAGCAGGCCCTGCTCATGCAAGGAAGCGAGGATGCCGGCGTTGAACGTATCGCCGGCCCCGACCGTATCGTCTACCTCCACCTTTTCCGGCATCACCGTCACGGCGTGCTCCTTGCTGTAGCCGACGGCGCCTTCGCTGCCATGGGTAACGACAATCAGCTTCGGGCCGCGATCGAGCCAGTTGCGGATGACATCCTCATGTGAGCCGGCTTCGCCGAACCACTTCAAATCTTCGTCCGACAGTTTCACGATGTCGGCCATCGCCATCATGGCGCGGATGCGCCTGAGGTGCTTGGCCTTGTCCGGGATGAAGTTCGGCCGGATGTTGGGATCGAGCATCATGACGCGGCTTGCGTGCTCGCGCCGCATGAACTCTTCATAGGCACTGCCGGCGGGCTCCGAGATCAGGCTGATGGCGCCGAACAGCATGGCCTCGATCTCGTTGCCGAGTTGCGGCAGGTCGTCGATGGTCAGCATGCGTCCGGCGGTGTTCTCGTCATAGAATGTGTAGGTCGCCTGGCCATTGGTGAGCTTGACGAAGGCTAGTGTGGTCGGCCGTGGCGAGGTGTGTGCATAGGTGGAGCTGACCTTGCTCGCGCCAAGCGCATCCCTGAACTGACCGCCGAACAGATCCGACGACAGTCCGGAAAAAAAGCCTGCCGGCGCGCCGAGCCGGCCAAGCGCGATCGCCGTGTTGAACACGGCGCCGCCGACATAAGGCGCAAAGGCCGGCTCGCCCGCTGTTGTCGTGCGCGGCAGCATGTCGATCAGGGCTTCGCCGCAGCAGAGAATCATGGCTTCCTGGTCTCCGGCGGATAGATCACGCCCTTGCGGATGATGATGTTGGCGTAGAGCCGCGGCTCGCTTGTCGCGACGATGGCATGCGCCGATTTGACCCGTGCATAGAAGTCGGCGCCGGCCAGTGCAACCACCTTGCGGCCCGGCGCGCGGTTGGCACAGATCGCCTCGATCTCATGATGGACGGGATCGGCAAGCGAAGGGTCGCCCTTGACCGAGGCGCGAAACAGCGCCTCCGGCACGGCGTCGTCCACCGGCAAGACGCTCAATATCGCATCGAGCACCGGGATGAGGTGGTGACCATCGGCCCGCACCAGCCTGGTTGCCTGTTGTTCCGCCGGATAATTTCCGTCGACAAGGGCGATTTCGTCGCCATGGCCCATGCCGCGCAAAATCGCCAGAAGCTCCGGACCGAGCAGCACCGGGATTCCGATCAGCATCAGGCGCTCCTGGAAATCGTCGTCGAGCCGATCAGGAAGCGTTCGGAAAGTGGCAGGCTGGCGCCACCAAGCGCCCGGGCATGAATGCCGACGGTCCCCTCGCGTACCGCGGGCAGCTTCAAGCCTTCACCGTCGATGGTGGCGATGGCCGCGATGATGGCGTCGACCAGCCGGCGGCGCACCGCCTTCGGCATCCATCCGTCGATCACCGCCGCTTCGAAATCGATGACCGAGGATGCGGCGACGATCGCGTAGGCGAGCGCTCGCGAAGCACTGACGATCCAGTCGTCGAGTTCGGCGCCGATCTCGCCCCAGTCTTCCGGCGATGTCCAGAGATGCGAGGCCTCGAGACCGCGCGCATTGAGCGCCTTTTCGAGCATGGCGATGGACGCCACGTCGATCAGTTGGGTCGGCTTGCCGTCCGGCCCTGGCACGGGCATGGAGCCGAGTGCTCCGGCATTGCCGGTCGGGCCGCCAAAAAGCCGGCCATTCAGCACGATGCCGCCGCCGGCAAAGGCGCCGATGTAGAAATAGACGAAGTCACGCGCAGCACTCGTCTGGCCGAAGACGAGTTCGGCGCCGCAGGCTGAAGTGGCGTCGTTCTGCAGGTAGACCGGAAAATCGCATTGCGCCTGAATGTCGCCCCTGATGTCGCGATGACGCCATTCGTCCATGACGTCGCGCGGGGCGCCGGCGGTATCGGCCCAGTTCCACAACTCGAATGGCATGGCGATGCCGAGCCCGGCGATGCGCTTGTCCTGGGCAGGCGTCAGTTCGCCGCGCATCTGCCGCATGCCGTTGCTGACGAAGTCCACCGTCTCGCGTGGCGCAGGGTAGCGGTATGAATGCTGCAGCATCGAGCGCACATTGCCGAGAAAGTCGATCAGCACGAGTTCGGCGCTGCGCCGCCCGATCTTCAGGCCGATGAAGAAAGCGCCTTCGGGATTGAGCGCCATCGGGATGGAGGGTTGGCCGATCTTGCCGCGCAACGGTGCCTGGCGCAGCAGGAGGCTCTCTTCCTCCAGCTCGCGCATGATGACCGAAACCGTCTGCGCCGAAAGTCCGGTCATGCGGGCGATGTCGGATTTCGCCAGGCTGCCATGCTGGCGCACCAGCGAGAGCACCAACCGCTCGTTGTGGTCGCGCATGCCGCTCTGGTTGGTGCCGCGGTGAATGAGGCTGTCATTCGCCTCGGGCGAACCGTGCCTCGCTATGGCGGTTTCCACCCTGTTCCTCCCGTCGTTTCCCCGCAATGCTTTTGGGCCAGAATGGGTGAACGAAGCAAGGCTGTCAATAATAAATAAGAGTGATTTAATTATTGACAGAGGCCCCGGCCTGGTGTCTGTTGAGGCAGCGTCCACGCTGGGAGAATTTCGTTGGATGCGCTGCAGGTGCCGGTTGGCCGGCATCCGGAATGGTTCCACTGGGAGGAAAATCGTGACCAATACAAAACTGTTGAAATCGACCGTGTTTGCCGCCGCGGCTCTGGGCCTGATGGCGTTTGCGTCGTCCGCATCCGCGGCCGGTGTCGGCGCCTGCCTGATCACCAAGACCGACACCAATCCTTTCTTCGTCAAGATGAAGGAAGGCGCCACGGCTAAGGCCAAGGAGCTCGGCGTCGACTTGAAGACCTACGCCGGCAAGATCGACGGCGACAGCGAGAGCCAGGTCGCGGCGATCGAAAGCTGCATCGCCGACGGCGCCAAGGGCATCCTGATTACCGCATCCGACACCAAGGGCATCGTGCCAACCGTGAAGAAGGCGCGTGATGCCGGCCTGCTGGTGATCGCGCTCGACACGCCGCTCGATCCGATCGACGCCGCCGACGCGACCTTTGCAACGGACAATCTCGAAGCCGGCAAGCTGATCGGCGCCTGGGCCGCCGCCACGCTCGGCGACAAGGCCAAAGATGCCAAGATCGGCTTCCTCGACCTGACCCCCTCGCAGCCGACCGTCGACGTGCTGCGCGATCAGGGCTTCATGATGGGCTACGGCATCGACGTGAAAGACCCCAACAAGATCGGCGATGAGGACGATGCGCGCATCGTCGGCCACGACGTCACCAACGGCAATGAAGAGGGTGGCCGCAAGGCGATGGAGAACCTTCTGCAGAAGGACAACACCATCAACGTCATCCACACCATCAACGAGCCCGCTGCTGTCGGCGCCTACCAGGCGCTCAAAGCTGTCGGCCTCGAAAGCCAGGTGCTGATCGTTTCCGTCGATGGCGGCTGCCCCGGCGTGAAGTCGGTGGCCGAAGGTGTCATCGGCGCCACGTCGCAGCAATATCCGCTGCAGATGGCGGCGCTCGGCATCGAGGCGATCGCTGCTTTCGCCAAGGACGGAACCAAGCCGAAGCCGACCGAAGGCAAGAATTTCTTCGACACCGGCGTCAACCTGGTGACCGACAAGCCGGCCACCGGCGTGAAGTCCATCGACACCAAGGAAGGCCTCGCCAAGTGCTGGGGCTGATGCCGGTCTGACCGGTAACAACCGAACCTGAGCGGTCGGGGCTTGATCCCCGGCCGCTTCGGGTGGACGATGGTCGCGTGACCGCGAACAATCCCGGCAGCAGACCGGAAAAGCGTGGATGGCGTCGGCGTTTGGCTGAAGCCCTACGGGGAGAAAACATGGCTCAAGCTCAGGAATTCGAGAAAGTTCTCTCGAGCAGCGACACCAGCGTAGCCGCTTTTGACGAGCACAAATCTGCCGTCAAGCGCATTCAGCATTTCCTGCATTCAACTCCGGCCGCCGTGCCATTGATCGTGCTGGTTCTGGCCATCATCGTCTTCGGCATCACCATCGGGGGGCGCTTCTTTTCGTCCTACACGCTGACGCTGATCCTGCAGCAGATAGCCATCATCGGCATTCTGGGTGCTGCGCAGACGCTGGTCATCCTGACGGCCGGCATCGACCTGTCGATTGGCGTGATCATGGTGATTTCAGCGGTGATCATGGGCAATTGCGCGGTCAGCTACGGCATGCCGAGCGTGCTCGCCATAGCGATCGGGCTTGCCGCCGGCGCGGCCTGCGGGCTGCTCAACGGGGTACTGGTCGCCTATATGAAGCTGCCGCCCTTCATCGTGACGCTTGGCACTTGGAACATCGTCATGGCCACGAACTTCATCTATTCGGCCAATGAGACGATCCGCGACACCGACGTCGACACCCAGGCGCCACTGCTGCATCTCTTCGCGTTGAGCTTCAAGGTTGGCACGGCGGTGCTGACGCTCGGCGTCATTGCCACGGTCGTGCTCGTTTTAGTCCTGTGGTACGTGCTCAATCACACGGCATGGGGTCGCCATGTCTACGCCGTTGGCGACGATCAGGAGGCGGCGAAGCTGTCGGGCATCCAGACCAAGAAGGTGCTGATGACGGTCTACACCCTTGCCGGACTGATCGCCGCTTTCGCGGCCTGGGTCTCCATCGGCCGCAACGGCTCGATCTCGCCATCCGCCGCCGTCACCGACTACAATCTGCAGGCAATCACCGCGACGGTGATCGGCGGTATTTCCCTGTTCGGCGGACGCGGCTCGATCCTGGGCACGCTGTTCGGCGCGATGATCGTCGGTGTCGTCTCCATGGGCCTCAACATGCTCGGCGCCGATCCGCAATGGAAAGTGCTGCTCACCGGTGTGCTGATCATCGGCGCCGTGGCAGTCGACCAATGGATCAGAAAGGTTTCGGCATAGCCATGACCCAGGAACCCATCCTTACCGCACGCGGTCTCATCAAGCGCTATGGCCGCGTCACCGCCCTCGACAATGCCGACTTCGACCTCTACCCGGGCGAAATCCTCGCCGTCATAGGCGACAATGGCGCCGGCAAGTCGTCGCTCATCAAGGCGATTTCCGGCGCGGCCGTGCCCGATGAGGGCGAGATCCGGCTCGAAGGCAAACCCGTCGCCTTCAAATCACCGATGGAGGCCCGCGAAGCCGGCATCGAGACCGTTTATCAGAATCTGGCGCTGTCGCCCGCGCTGTCGATCGCCGACAACATGTTCCTCGGCCGCGAGATCCGCAAACCGGGTTTTCTGGGCGACTGGCTGCGTATGCTCGACCGTCCGGCGATGGAAAAGCGCGCCCGCGACAAGCTCACCGAACTTGGCCTGATGACCATCCAGAACATCAGCCAGGCGGTGGAAACGCTCTCAGGCGGCCAGCGCCAGGGCGTGGCGGTGGCGCGCGCCGCCGCATTCGGCAGTCGTGTGGTGATCATGGATGAACCGACGGCAGCCCTAGGCGTCAAGGAAAGCCGCCGCGTGCTCGAACTGATCCTAGACGTCAAGAAGCGCGGCCTGCCGATCGTGCTCATCTCGCACAACATGCCGCATGTCTTCGAAGTGGCCGACCGCATTCACATCCACCGGCTGGGTCGTCGCCTCTGCGTCATCGATCCCAAGCAATATACGATGTCCGATGCCGTGGCTTTCATGACTGGTGCAAAGGTTCCACCCGAGGCAGCGCTCGCGGCTTGATGCATGTCGGCCAAAAGTGCGTAACGGTTTGGGACAACGACAGGCACGGAACAAGAATTTGAAGCGCGACGCGCAGATCGTCTGAGCGCGCCGCGCTTGAAATTGTCAAATTGCCGCAGGGTAAAGCAAGCATGGGCTGATCTAAATCGATTGAACATATAGCGGTATCGGCTAGCATGGGCTGGGAGGAACGATGAAAGCCGGTATGATCATGGCAACCGCACGAGAGGCAGCATGACGAGCGCGATGACATCCGAACCCCTCCCGCCACTGCTCGAAAATCCTGATCCAGAGACGCTCGCAAGGGAAGTCCTGATGGCCCTCAAATACCGGGTCGGCAAGGACACCACCGTCGCGACCCAGTACGACTGGCTGACCGCCTCGATCAAGGTCGTGCGCGACCGCATCGTCGATCACTGGATGCAGGCGACGAAGGAGGCCTACGACCAGAAGGAAAAGCGCGTCTATTATCTGTCGCTGGAGTTCCTTATTGGCCGTCTGATGCGCGACGCCTTCTCCAATCTCGGCCTGATGGACGATATGCGCGCGGCGCTGTCGTCGCTGGGCGTCGATCTCGATCTCATCGCCGCACTCGAGCCTGATGCGGCACTCGGCAATGGCGGCCTGGGCCGGCTTGCCGCCTGCTTCATGGAAAGCATGGCGACCGTCGACATCCCCGCGCATGGCTACGGCATTCGTTATGCCAACGGCATGTTCCGCCAGGAGATTCACGACGGCTGGCAGGTCGAATTGCCCGAAACCTGGCTCGATCACGGCAACCCATGGGAGTTCGAGCGCCGCGAACGCTCGTTTGAGGTCGGGTTCGGTGGTTCGGTGGAATCGATCACCTCCAAGGACGGCCGGCTCGAGCGCCATGTCTGGAAGCCGACCGAGCATGTTTTGGCCGTTGCCTATGACACGCCGGTCGTCGGCTGGCGGGCCAATCGCGTCAACACGCTGCGGCTCTGGTCGGGCATGCCGGTCGATCCGATCCTGCTGGACAAGTTCAATGCCGGCGACCACATCGGCGCGCTTGCCGAAAGCAACAAGGCCGATGCCTTGTCGCGCGTGCTCTACCCCGCGGATTCCCACAAGGCCGGGCAGGAACTGCGGCTCAGGCAAGAGTACTTTTTCTCCACCGCCTCGCTGCAGGACATCGTTCAGCGCCATCTCAGCCAGTATGGCGACCTGAAGTCGCTGCCCGACAAGGCTGCGATCCACCTCAACGACACCCATCCGGCCATCGCCGTGCCTGAGCTTATGCGCCTGTTGATGGATGTCCACGGCATGGATTTCGATCAGGCCTGGGATATCACCAAGCGCACCTTCGGCTACACCAATCACACGTTGCTGCCCGAGGCGCTGGAAAGCTGGGCGGTGCCGCTGTTCGAGCGGCTTTTGCCGCGCCACATGCAAATCGTCTATGCCATCAATGCCGAAGTGCTGCTTGAGGCGCGCGCGTCCAACCAGTTCTCGGACGAGCAGATCAGCCGCATCTCGCTGATCCAGGAAAATGGCGACCGCCGTGTGCGCATGGGCAATCTGGCCTTTGTCGGTTCGCACTCGATCAACGGCGTTTCGGCCCTGCACACCGACCTTATGAAGGAGACGGTGTTCGCCGACCTGCACAAGCTCTATCCTGATCGCATCAACAACAAGACCAACGGCATTACCCCGCGGCGCTGGCTGATCCAGTGCAACCCCGGGCTGACGTCGCTCGCCCGTGAGGCGATCGGCGACCGCTTTCTCGATGACATCGACGCCATCAAGGATCTCGATGGCTTCGCCGACGATGCCGCCTTCCGCGACAAGTTCGCCGCCGTCAAGCGCGCCAACAAGGCGCGGCTGGCCAACCTCGTCGCCGACCGGCTCGGCATCAAGGTCGATCCCTCGGCGCTGTTCGATATCCAGATCAAGCGCATCCACGAATACAAGCGCCAGCTCCTGAACATCCTCGAGGCGATCGCGCTTTACGACCAGATCCGTTCGCATCCGGAACGCGACTGGATGCCCCGCGTGAAATTCTTCGGCGGCAAGGCGGCGCCCAGCTATCACAATGCCAAGCTGATCATCAAACTCGCCAACGACGTCGCCAAGGTCATCAATCGCGATCCGGCCGTGCGCGGTTTGCTGAAGGTGGTGTTCCTGCCGAACTACAATGTCAGCCTTGCCGAGATCATGATGCCGGCTGCCGACCTTTCCGAGCAGATCTCGACCGCCGGCATGGAAGCGTCGGGCACCGGCAACATGAAGTTCGCGCTGAACGGTGCGCTGACCATCGGTACGCTCGACGGCGCCAATGTCGAGATCAAGGAATGCGTCGGCGACGACAACATCTTTATCTTCGGCCTGACCACAGCCGAGGTCGCCGAGCGGCGCAACAATGGCTACAACCCGCGCGCCGTCATCGAAGGATCGTCTGAACTGGCGCAAGCAGTTGCCGCCGTTTCGTCGGGTGTCTTCTCGCCGGACGATCCGGAGCGTTATCGCGACCTCATCAACGGTCTTTACAACAGCGACTGGTTCATGGTCGCCGCCGATTTCGATGCCTATGCCGCCGCCCAGCGCGAGGTCGATGCGGTCTGGCATAACAGTCCCGACTGGTACGCCAGGGCAATCCGCAACGTTGCGCGTGTCGGCTGGTTCTCCTCCGATCGCACGATCCGGCAATATGCGAAAGAAATCTGGAACGTGCCTGTCTGATGTGATTGCATGAGGCCGCGAACAATGTGGTCCCGGTGGTGTGAATTTGAAAGTCGGATCACACCACTAGAAACAAACACTCGGTGCCCGGGGAGGGACGCTGCCTGATGAAGAAGCCGCGCGCGACCGCTGCGACAAGCGGGCCGGACGGACTGGCGCCAGCCAGCGATGTTGCGGCGATTGTTGCCGGCACGCATGGCGACCCCTTCGCGGTTCTTGGCGTCCATGAGGTCGGCAAGACCCTGTTTGCTCGCTGCTTTGTCCCACATGCTGAATTCGTCACCGCCTACACGCTGACCGGCATCATCGCGGGTGAACTGTCCAGGCGCGACGATGGCGGCTTTTTCGAAGGCAAGCTCTCGATCAAGAAGCGCCAGCCCCTGCGCTATCACGCGCGCAACGCCGCCAGCGACTGGTGGCTGACCGATCCCTATTCGTTCGGTCCGGTGCTAGGCCCGATGGACGACTATTACATCGCCCAAGGCTCGCATCTCAGGCTGTTCGACAAGCTCGGCGCCCATGTCATTGACCACGAAGGCGCTTCCGGCGTGCATTTCGCCGTCTGGGCTCCCAATGCCCGACGCGTATCGGTGGTCGGCGACTTCAACGAATGGGACGGCCGCCGGCACACGATGCGCGATCGCCGCGATACCGGCATCTGGGAACTGTTCGTGCCCGATATCGGTGCCGGACGACCTTACAAATACGAGATCATCGGTCCTGATGGCGTGAGACTCCCGCTGAAGGCCGACCCGTTCGCCTTCAAATCCGAACTGCGTCCGGCCACCGCTTCGGTCGTTGCCATGCCACCGGCGCATGAGTGGGGTGACGAGGCGCACCGCAATTTCTGGCGCAATGCCGATCACCGGCGCGAAGCCATCTCGATCTACGAGGTCCATGCCGGCTCCTGGCAGCTTCGCGACGACGGTACGTTCCTGTCATGGGACGAACTGGCCGACCGGCTGATCCCCTATGTGGTCGAGACCGGTTTCACCCATATCGAATTCATGCCGATCTCCGAACACCCCTATGACCCGTCCTGGGGCTACCAGACGACCGGCCTCTACGCGCCGTCGGCCCGCTTCGGCGACCCGGACGGCTTTGCCCGTTTCGTCGATGGCGCCCACCGCGCCGGCGTCGGTGTCATCCTCGACTGGGTGCCGGCGCATTTCCCGGTCGACGAGCATGGCCTGGCCAATTTCGATGGAACCGCGCTCTATGAGCATGCCGATCCGCGCAAGGGTTTCCATCCCGACTGGAACACCGCGATCTACAATTTCGGCCGCCGCGAAGTGGTGTCCTTCCTTGTCAACAATGCACTATTCTGGGCCGAGAAATACCATGTCGACGGTTTGCGCGTCGATGCGGTCGCCTCGATGCTCTATCTCGACTATTCGCGCAAGGCCGGCGAATGGATCCCCAACGAGAAGGGCGGCCGCGAGAACCTCGAGGCGGTCAGCTTTCTGCAGAAGATGAACAAGGAGGTCTACGGCCACCATCCCGGCGTGATGACCATCGCCGAGGAATCGACTTCATGGCCGAAGGTCTCGGCGCCGGTGCACGAGGGCGGCCTAGGCTTCGGCTTCAAGTGGAACATGGGCTTCATGCACGACACGCTGGAGTATTTCTCCAAGGAGCCGATCTTCCGCAAGCACCACCACAACGACCTCACCTTCGGCCTGACCTACGCCTTCTCGGAGAACTTCATGCTGCCGCTCTCGCATGACGAGGTCGTGCACGGCAAAGGCACGCTGCTCGGCAAGATGGCCGGCGACGACTGGCAGAAATTCGCGACGCTACGCGCCTACTACGCCTTCATGTGGGGTTATCCCGGCAAGAAGCTGCTGTTCATGGGGCAGGAGTTCGCGCAGCGCCGCGAGTGGAGCGAGGCGCGCGCGCTCGACTGGAACCTGCTCGAGTTCCGGACGCATCGCGGCGTCTGGCAGACGGTCCGCGATCTCAACTATCTCTACCGTTCGCGTCCGGCGCTGCATGGCCGCGACTGCGAACCGGAAGGGTTCTCCTGGCTGATCGTGGACGACAGCCAGAATTCGGTTTTTGCCTGGCTGCGCAGCGCACCCGGCGGCAGCCCGGTGGCCGTCATCTCCAATTTCACGCCGGTGCCGCGCGATAATTATCGCGTGCCGTTGCCGACGGCCGGCAAATGGCGTGAAATCATCAACACCGACGCTTCGGAATATGGCGGTTCCGGCAAGGGCAATGGCGGCATGGTCGAGGCCCGGGGCGAGGGGGGAAGCATCTCTGCAACGATGCTTTTGCCGCCGCTGTCGACGATCATGCTCGAGCTTGTCGCCGACTGAGCCCGTCGACCCTGAGCAACATGTCGAGACTGAGTAACTTGGGAGGGTAGAAATGGCAGACTTGAAACGGACCCAGCCGCTGGCGCGCGATGCCATGGCCTATGTATTGGCCGGCGGCCGTGGCAGCCGCCTCAAGGAACTGACCGACCGGCGCGCCAAGCCGGCCGTCTATTTCGGCGGCAAGACACGCATCATCGATTTCGCGCTCTCCAACGCGCTCAATTCCGGCATTCGCCGCCTCGGCGTCGCCACCCAGTACAAGGCGCATTCGCTGATCCGCCACCTGCAGCGCGGCTGGAACTTCCTGCGGCCCGAGCGAAACGAGAGTTTCGACATCCTGCCGGCCAGCCAGCGCGTGTCGGAAACCCAGTGGTACGAGGGGACGGCCGACGCCGTCTATCAGAACATCGACATCATCGAGGCCTACGGCCCCGAATACATGGTGATCCTGGCTGGCGACCACATCTACAAGATGGACTACGAACTGATGCTTCGCCAGCACGTCGACGCCAATGCCGACGTCACCGTCGGCTGCCTCGAAGTGCCGCGCATGGAAGCCACCGGCTTCGGCGTCATGCATGTCGATGGCAAGGACAACATCATCGCCTTCGTCGAAAAGCCCGCCGATCCGCCCGGCATTCCCGACAAGCCGGAGTTCGCTTTGGCCTCGATGGGCATCTATGTCTTCAAGACCAAATTCCTGATGGAGCAGTTGCGCCGCGATGCGGCCGAGCCTGGCTCAAGCCGCGACTTCGGCAAGGACATCATCCCTTATATCGTCCAGCACGGTAAGGCGATTGCCCACCGCTTCGCCAAGTCCTGCGTCCGCTCGACCGCCGAGAACGAGGCCTACTGGCGCGACGTCGGAACGGTCGACGCCTATTGGGAAGCCAATATCGACCTGACCGACATCACGCCTGAACTCGACCTCTACGACCGCGACTGGCCGATCTGGACCTATGCCGAATTGAAGCCGCCGGCAAAGTTCGTGCATGACGAGGATGGCCGCCGCGGTTCGGCCGTGTCCTCGCTTGTCTCGGGCGACTGCATCGTCTCGGGTGCTTCGCTGAAGAGAAGCCTGATCTTCACCGGCGCGCGCATCAATTCCTTTTCGACGCTGGAAGAAGTCGTCATGCTGCCCGACGTTCATGTCGGCCGGAACGCAAAGTTGAAGCGCGTGGTCATCGACCATGGTGTTAGGATACCGGAAGGGCTGGTGGTCGGCGAAGACCCTGCTCTCGACGCCAAGCGTTTTCGGGTCTCGGAAAAAGGCATCTGCCTGGTCACTCAGGACATGATCGACAAGTTGGGGCTCTAGTGCATGCAGGTTCTGTCGGTCACGCCCGAGATTTTCCCGCTGATCAAGACCGGTGGGCTTGCCGACGTGACCGGCGCGCTGCCCATTGCGCTGGCGGCCAAGGGCGTGAGCATGCGCACGCTCATTCCTGGTTTTCCGACCGTCATGGCCGCTTTCAAGAAAAGGAAGGCGGTGCTGCAATATCCCTTGCTGCAGGGCGGCAAGGCCTCCGTCCACTCCGTTCAGCTCGCCGGGCTCGAGCTTTTCGTGCTCGACGCGCCGCATCTGTTCGACCGTCCCGGCGGCCCCTATGGCAATGCGACCGGGGTCGATTGGCCCGACAACTGGCGGCGCTTCGCGGCGCTGAGCCAGGTCGGCGGCGACATTGCCGGTGGCGCCATCTCGGGCTACCAACCCGACATCGTCCATGCCCATGACTGGCAGTCGGCGATGACGCTGGCCTATATGCGCTACGGCAAGGCCGTCGGTGTGCCATCGATGATGACTGTCCACAACCTCGCTTTCCAGGGCCAGTTCGGCGCCGCCATCTTTGGCGAACTCGGTCTGCCGGCAGCGGCGATGGCGCTCGACGGCGTCGAATATTACGGCGGCGTCGGCTTCCTCAAGGCCGGCCTGCAGGCCGCCTGGACAATCACCACGGTCAGTCCGACCTACGCGCAGGAGATCCGCTTGCCGGAATTCGGCATGGGCCTCGACGGCCTCATCAACATGCGCTCCAGCGATCTCCATGGAATCGTCAACGGCATCGACACCGGCATCTGGGATCCGGAAACGGACAAGCATCTGGTGTCCACCTACACGGCCAGCACGCTGAAGGCGCGCGCCCCCAACAGGGCTGCCGTGGAAGACCGCTTCAGCCTTGAGCGCGACGACAGTCCGATCGTCTGCGTCGTCAGCCGCCTGACCTGGCAAAAGGGCATGGATACCTTGGCGACAGCGGTCGATGGCATTGTTGCGACCGGCGCGCGCCTGGCCATCCTGGGCTCGGGCGATGCCGGCCTCGAAGGCGCGCTGCTTGCCGCGGCTGCCAGACATCGCGGCCGCATCGGGGTCGTTATCGGCTACGACGAGGGGCTTTCGCACATCATGCAAGGCGGCTGCGATGCCATCGTCATTCCCTCGCGCTTCGAACCCTGCGGGCTGACGCAGCTTTACGGCCTGCGCTATGGCTGTGTGCCAGTGGTGGCGCGCACCGGCGGCCTGGCCGATACGGTCATCGACGCCAATGAGGCTGCCGTCTCTGCCGGCGTCGCCACCGGCTTTCAGTTCGCTCCCAACAATGGCGGCGCCTTGCTGCACGCCATTCGCCGCCTCGTTGACGCGCATGCCAGTCCGGCGGTCTGGGAATCGTTGCAGCGCCAGGGCATGAAGGCCGATGTGTCGTGGGACAAGAGCGCGGAAAAATACGTTGAACTCTATCGCTTGCTGCTTTCGAAAAGGGTTGCCTGAAGCATGATACGAACCGTCCCCACCAAACCCTATTCCGATCAGAAGCCCGGCACGTCGGGCCTGCGCAAGAAGGTGCCGGTGTTCCAGCAGGAGCACTATGCCGAGAATTTCATCCAGTCGATCTTCGACGCGCTAGACGGCTTCAAGGGCAAAACCCTGGTGATCGGTGGCGACGGCCGCTTCTATAACCGCGAGGTCATCCAGAAGGCAATCGCCATGGCCGCCGCAAACGGCTTCGGAAAGGTGATGGTCGGGCAGGGCGGCATTCTGTCGACGCCGGCCGCTTCGCATGTCATCCGCAAATACAAGACCTTTGGCGGCATCATCCTGTCGGCCAGCCACAATCCGGGCGGCCCGCACGAGGATTTCGGCATCAAGTACAATGCCGGCAATGGCGGCCCGGCGCCGGAAAAGCTGACCGACGCGATCTTTGCCAAGACCAAGGCAATCGCGAGCTTCAAGATCGTCGATATCGATCCGATCGACATCGACACAACAGGCACGGTCAAGGCGGCCGGCATGACGGTCGAGGTCATCGATCCGGTCGCCGACTATGCCGAACTGATGGAAAGCCTGTTCGATTTCGACGCGTTGCGCAAACTGTTCAAGTCCGGCTTTCGCATGCGCTTCGACGCCATGCACGCGGTGACCGGCCCCTACGCCAAGGAGATACTGGAAAACCGGCTTGGTGCGCCCAACGGCACCTGCCGCAATTTCAAGCCGCTGCCGGATTTCGGCGGCCATCACCCGGACCCGAACCTCGTCCATGCCAAACACCTCTACGACGAGATGATGGGGCCGGACGCGCCGGATTTCGGCGCTGCCTCGGATGGCGATGGCGACCGCAATTTGATCATCGGCAAGGGCATTTTCGTCACCCCGTCGGATTCCGTCGCCATGCTCGCCGCCAACGCCCGCCTGGCGCCCGGCTACAAGGCTGGTTTGAAAGGCATCGCCCGCTCGATGCCGACCAGTGGTGCTGCCGATCGTGTCGCCGAAAAACTTGGCGTCGGCATTTATGAGACGCCGACCGGCTGGAAGTTCTTCGGCAATCTGCTCGACGCCGACATGGCGACGATCTGCGGCGAGGAAAGTGCCGGCACCGGCTCCAACCATGTCCGTGAAAAGGACGGCCTTTGGGCAGTGCTCTTGTGGCTCAACATCCTTGCCGCGCGCGGCGAAAGCTGCAAGCAGATCGTCACCGAGCACTGGGCGACCTACGGTCGCAACTACTATTCGCGGCACGATTATGAAGAGGTCGAGAGCGACCGCGCCAACGCGCTGGTCGATGAACTCCGCGCCAAGCTCGGTTCGCTGTCCGGCACCAGCGTGCGCGGCATGACAATCGCCAGCGCCGACGATTTTGCCTATCACGATCCGGTTGATGGTTCGACCAGCGAGCATCAGGGCATCAGGGTGCTGTTCGAAGGTGGCTCGCGCGTCGTCTTCCGCCTCTCCGGCACCGGCACTTCGGGCGCGACGTTGCGCGTCTATATCGAGCGCTACGAGCCGGACAAGTCGAGGCACGATCTCGACACGCAGGCCGCATTGGCGGATTTGATCGCCGCGGCCGATGATATTGCCGGGATCCACAGCCATACCGGCCGTCCCAAGCCGAGCGTCATTACTTGAGGGTGGCTGTGCGCGCTTTCCCTTCTCCCCTTGTGGGAGAAGGTGGATCGGCGCGTAGCGCCGAGACGGTTGAGGGGTGCGCGAAGGATCGCCGTCCCTGCCAAGCTGGAACACCCCTCATCCGTCGCCTTCGGCGACACCTTCTCCCACAAGGGGAGAAGGGGGAGACTGCATGACCCCACTCGGCGCCACCGTCACCCGCGAAGGCATTCGCTTTGGCGCCTGGTCGCAGGCCGCCCGCCGGCTCTGGGTCTCGATGTTCGACGAGCAGGGCAATCGGGAAATCCAACGGCTCGAATTGCAGCCGGAAGGCGAGGGCGTGCATGGGCTGTTCGTCCCAGGTCTCGCCGCCGGCACCCGCTACGGCTTTCGCGCCGATGGCGAGTATGCGCCGGAGCGCGGGCTGTGGTCCGACCCCACCAAGCTCCTGACCGATCCCTATGCCGCCGAGATCGACAGGCCTTACGCCTATGACTGGCGGCTGGGCCAGCGTCGGGGCGAGGGGGCCGATACCGCGCCGCTGATGCCGAAGGCGATTGCCCCCGCGCCGCTGAAGCGCGTGCCGGCTGCGCCGCCGCTATTCCAGCCCGGCGGCCTGATCTACGAAATTCCGGTGCGCGCCTTCACCATGTTGCATCCGGACGTCCCGGAAAAGCTGCGCGGTACGGTCGCCGCTCTCGCGCATCCGGTGGTTGTCGAGCACCTGAAAAAACTCGGCGTCGGCGCGGTTGAACTGATGCCGGTGACCGCCTCGATCGACGAGCGGCATTTGCCGCCGCTCGGGCTGCGCAACGCCTGGGGCTACAATCCCGTGACGTTCATGGCGCTGGATCCACGCCTGGCGCCGGGCGGCATCATGGAATTGCGAAACACGGTCGCCGTGCTGCGCCAGGCCGGCATCGGCGTCATCCTCGATCTTGTCTTCAACCATACAGGCGAGAGCGACAGGCTCGGGCCCACGCTGTCGCTGCGCGGTCTCGATAACCAGGCCTATTATCGGCATACATCTGACGGCAGGCTGGCCAACGACACCGGCACCGGCAACACCGTCGCTTGCGATCATCCGGTCGTCAGGGAAATGGTCCTCGACACGCTTCGCCATTTCGTCAGGGATGCCGGCGTCGATGGTTTCCGCTTCGACCTGGCGCCCATTCTGGGCCGTGTCGAAGGAACATTCGATGCCGAGGCGCCGCTGCTGAAGGCGATGCGTGAAGATACGCTGCTGGCCGATCGCGTATTGATCGCCGAGCCCTGGGATATCGGCCCGGATGGCTATCAGCTCGGCAATTTTCCGCCGCCTTTCCTCGAATGGAACGACAAATACCGCGACGATGTTAGACGCTTCTGGCGCGGTGACGCCGGCATGGCCGGCGCCTTGGCGACCCGGCTCGCCGGTTCGTCCGATGTGTTTGCCGCGAAGGAACAAAACGTCAGCCGCACGGTCAATTTCATCGCCGCCCATGACGGCATGACGCTGGCCGACATCGTGCGCTACGAGCACAAGCACAACGAGGCCAATGGCGAGCAAAATCGCGACGGCCACAATGAGAACCTGTCGTGGAATAACGGCGTGGAAGGTGATGCGGACGACCCGGCTGTGGCAGTGGCTCGCCTGAACGACCAGCACGCGCTGCTCGCTACGCTGTTTGCCTCGCGCGGCACGATCATGCTGACGGCTGGCGACGAATTCGGCCGCACCCAGCAAGGCAATAACAATGCCTATGCGCAGGACAACGAGATCACCTGGCTCGACTGGGTCGGCCGCGACCAGGCGCTGGAGCGGTACACGGCGCTGCTCTCGACGTTGCGCCGCGCGATATCAGCGCTTTCCGACACAGGCTTCCTCACCGGCCAGCCACCGGCAGGCTCAGAGATGCCGGACGTCGCATGGCTGACCGAGACAGGCGCACCGCTCGACGAACAGAGCTGGCAGGATCCGCAGAGGCACCGCCTTGTCATGATCTTGGGTGGCGACGGCGAGTGCCGTGTTGCCGTCATCATCAACGGCGATCGCCGGGCTTGCATGGTCACGCTGCCTGAGCGCGAAGGGTTCTTCTGGACCGCTGCCGTCGATGCGGCGGACATCTCGCGGCCGGTATCGGGGCGGACGGTGATCTTCATGATCGAGCGCGTGCAGGCCGGCACAAGGGAGAAGCGCAATGGGTGACAAGGCCGGATGGTGGCGCGGCTGCGTCATCTACCAGATCTATCCGCGCTCGTTCCAGGACACGACCGGCGACGGCAGCGGCGATCTCGCAGGCATTACGTCGAGGCTCGCTCATGTCGCCTCGCTTGGTGTCGACGCCATCTGGCTGTCGCCCTTCTTCAAGTCGCCGATGGCCGACATGGGCTACGACGTGTCGGATTACCGCGATGTCGATCCGATGTTCGGCGCGCTTGAGGATTTCGATGCGCTGGTCGCCGAGGCGCATCGTCTCGGCCTGAGGATCATCATCGACCAGGTGCTGTCGCATTCGTCCGACAAGCATGACTGGTTCGTCGAAAGCCGCGCCAGCCGCGATAACCCCAAGGCCGACTGGTATGTCTGGGCCGATACCAAGCCCGATGGCGGCGCGCCCAACAACTGGCTCTCCGTCTTCGGAGGCCCGGCCTGGGAATGGGACTCGACCCGCCGCCAATATTACATGCACAATTTCCTCGCCTCGCAGCCCGACCTGAATTTCCACAATCCGGAGGTTCAGGACGCGCTTTTGGAAACGGTCCGGTTCTGGCTCGAGCGTGGCGTCGACGGCTTCCGGCTCGATACGGTCAATTACTATGTCCACGACCGCTGGCTGCGCAGCAATCCACCTTTGGCATCGAGCGTCGCCGGCACCAACAGCGAGACCAACACCTACCTCTACCAGGAGCATATGTTCGACAAGACGCAGCCGGAAAACCTGGCATTTCTCCGCCGCTTCAGGGCACTGCTCGACGAATATGGCGACCGCGCCGCTGTCGGCGAGATCGGCGATGAAGGCCGCTCCTTGCAGACGCTCGCCGCCTACACATCCGGCGGCGACACGCTCCATATGTGCTACACTTTCGATCTGCTGGGACCACAGTTCTCGGCGGCGCATGTGCGTGGTTGCGTCGAAGCCTTCGAGGCGGCCGTTTCCGACGGCTGGGTCTGCTGGGCGTTCTCCAACCATGACGTGGTGCGCCATGTCAGCCGTTGGACAAGGCCGGACAGCGATCCCGACGCGATCGCAAGATTTTCGATCATGCTGCTCTCCTGCCTGCGCGGCTCGATCTGCCTCTACGAGGGCGAGGAACTCGGCCTGGAGGAGGCGGAGCTTGCCTATGAGGATCTGCGCGACCCCGTCGGCATCCGCTTCTGGCCGGGCGTCAAGGGCAGGGATGGGTGTCGCACGCCGATGGTCTGGGAGGCCGGCGCCGACAATGCGGGCTTCTCCACTGGCAAACCGTGGCTGCCGATCCCGGCCAGCCATCGCGCCCGCGCGGTCGACGTCCAGAACGCCGACGCGGCCTCTGTGCTGACGTCCTATCGGGCCGCTCTGGCGTTGCGCAGGGAGCATGAGGCGCTGGCAACAGGCTCGATCCGTTTTCTTGACGCTGAGGGTGACATGCTCGCGTTCGTCCGCGAAGGCAGCGGCGAAAGACTGCTCTGTGTCTTCAATTTCGCCGGGGAACCAGGGAACTGGCCATTGCCGCCCGATATCGGAGCGGTCGCAAAGCTTGATGGCGATGCCGCGATTATCGAGGGGACCGAGCTTTCGCTGCCCGAGCTCGGATGCTTTCTTGGCCGCTTCGACTAATTTGGCGCTTTGGTCGCCTTACTGGACAAGCACGGAACGCCCGCATGTCGCGCCGGTGACCCGAACATCGGCTTCGCCGACACCGACACCCAGCGCTGAAAGCACATTGTAGAGTAGGTCGTCGACGGGTGCCGTTATGCCGTTCAGCACGGCCACCACCGCCGGCTTGACTGCTCCGAGCAGGGCGGTGAGATCGATCCCCAGACCAAGCGCATTGACCGAAAGCGACAGGTTGCTGACCAGCGATGTGGTGAGCGACTGTGTGATGTTGCGCGTCGAAACGGTCCTGATCGTCTTGTTGGCGATATCGGTCGCATCGAAGGTCAGCGTCGTCGGGTTGTTGTTGGTGATCGCGGTGGCGGCGGAGCCCATCACCTGTATCAGCGGAATGTTGATCAGCAACAGCTTGAGGCTCACATCCGCGATTTCCGCGTCGGTGAATGTCTGCGGTTGGCTGAAGTCGCCAAAGCCTGAGGTGTTGCTGTTGGCCAGATGCAGCGCGGCAATGCCTGGGTGCGCCGCGATGGAAACCTTGATGCTGGAAGGCCCTGTCGGACAGGTGATGTCGGTCAGTCTGGCTTCGGCATAGGCGACTTCCACATTGAGCGGCAGATTGACGGCCAGCAGACTGATGCCGCCGCCGAGACTGGGTGTGCCAACCCCGACGCTGGCCACCAGCTTGATACGCGTCTGGGCCGTGCGCACCGTGGTGCCGATTCCGCCGATCGCGAGCCATGGCGAAAATTGCGCCGGCTCGCCAATGGCAATGGTAAGCTGAGTGGAAAGAAGCCCAGGTACGGTGGCTCCGAGATTGACCTGAGCCTGGTTGGTGCCGTTCGCCAGCACGGCGGCGGCGGACAACATTCCCATGGCGCTTGCATCGACCCCAAGGCCTGTCGGAGTTTGTCCCAGTCCAAGGCTGCCCACGGTGCCTAGGTCGACAAGGCTGCTGAGCGGGATCTTGACCGTACTGGTCGACTTGGAAGCGATCGTCTGCAGCGCGACCTTGGCCGTGTTGCCTAGTCCGGGCACGTTGGCCATGGCGGTGGCGATCTGACCGACGGTCGCCTTGGAGGCCAGCACATCCGAATAGGTGCCTCCGGTCACGTTCACTTGTGTGGCAAGGGCACTTATGAAGGAAAGGACACTGACGTCGGCCGAGATCAATCCGTTGTAGTCCATGACGCTGAGCGAAATGTTGCCACCGAGAAGACTGCCGAGAAGTGCGTTGAGGATGCCGCCATTGACGCTGGCGAGCCTCGACCCGACCGAGAACGTCGCCTGCGGCGTCATGCTGGCGATAGCCTCGGTGCCGATGACGGGAGTGGGGATCAGCGAACTTGCGAAATAGCGGGCGGGGATCTTCTTCAGGGTGACACGGACTGCATTGTAAGGTGCTACGCTGGCCTGGAAGCGCTGGCTCACATTGGTGCCGGATGCCGCGTATCGCCCTGGCGTCACCGACACCACGGTTTTGCCGACGGCCGGCGCGATCGTCTGCCCCGAGCCTTGAACGACCACCCCTGGCATGCCGTTATCAGTTAGCGTGGTCACGACAGCTGTGTTGATGTTGGTGATGTTCGAGGCGGCGGTGATCGCCGCCAGGTCGACCATTGCCTGGGCTTCGCGGCGCTCGGTGTAGATCGAGGCTTCGTCGATGGCGACGGCAGCCAGCGCAAGCCCGACCGGCGCCATGAGCGCCGTCATCACGGCAAAATTTGCCTTTCTGTCACTCAGCATTAGCCGCGCCAGCCGGCCAATCTCTTTGCGCGCATGCGGCAACATTCAGATGCCTCCGACCCGTATCGTTGACTGGCGTGTGATCGTGGTCCTTGGCATCGCGATGCCCGGAAAGAGATTCCATATCGGCAGGTTGCGGGCATCGTATTGGATGGAAACCACGAACTGGCTGCCATCGGCTGTGCTGTCGTTGGCCTGATAGGTCAGCTTGCTCGCATCGACGAAGGGATATCCGCCGGCATTGTTGGTGACGAAGCTGGCCACGAGCGTTTGCCGTTCGGTCTGGTTCATTCCCGCAATGGCTGTCCGTGCGGCGTCCGCCGCGATTTGCTGGATCGAGTTGGCCGCACCGAAATATATGCCGTACGCAACCATTCCGAGCAGGATGAGGATGAAGATCGGTGAGAGCATGGCGAACTCAACCGCCGAAGTTCCCGAAGTATTTGTCCGGAATCGGTGGCTTCTGGCCATGAGAACGAGGTTGCGAACCATGGCGCTGAACATGCCAAAGTTCGCATGCAAAAAGCGGAAACTCTAGGTGCAACCTGGAGGTGTGAGTGATTGAAAGGAAGTTCTAATTTAGCAAATGTCTCTTTTATTTCTGATTGTTGACTTAAGGTCACTCAGTACTCGGTTGAAAAGAGCTTACCTCCTGTCTAGTCTCCTGCCACCAGCCGCAGGAAGGGAACCGGCGGCGCGCTCAAAGGAGTCAGATATCGGCTCCGGGGCGTCAACACGTAAAGGCGCGCCGACGGCAGCGCCGACAGGGAGAACTTCATGCTGAAAAACATGCTGAAGGCGACGGTATTCGCCACGACGATGGCGCTGGCCGCCGGCACGTTCTACACGCCGGCTTTCGCCGAGAGCGTCTACAACCGCGGATCCGCCGCCGAGGCGGAGACGCTCGATCCGCACAAGACCTCAACGGTCTACGAAGCCGATATCATACGCGACCTGTTCCAGGGCCTCGTTATGCATGACCAGAAGACGAACCTCATTCCGGGCGCCGCCGAAAGCTGGACGGTGTCCGACGACGGCACCGTCTACACCTTCAAACTGCGCAAGGACGGCCTCTGGTCGGATGGCAGCCCGGTGACGGCGGACGACTTCGTCTATTCGTTCCGTCGGCTGGAAGATCCGGCCACCGCCGCCGAATATGCTTCCATGCTCTATCCCGTGAAGAACGCCGAGGAAGTCAACACCAAGAAGGGCAAGCCGGAGGATATGGGCGTCAAGGCGCTTGACGCAAATACCCTCGAAGTCACGCTGAAGGCGCCGACGCCTTACTTCCTGGAGATGCTGACCCACCAGGCGACCTATCCGGTCAACAAGGCGTCTATCGAAAAGCTTGGCGCCGACTGGATCAAGGCAGGCAAGCTGGTCTCCAACGGGGCCTTTACGGCGGCGGAGTGGATTCCCAACGACCATCTGAAGCTGGTCAAGAATCCGAAATTCTGGGACGCCGCGACCGTCAAGTTCGACGTGGTCAACTACATTCCGACCGAGGATCGCTCGTCGGCGATGAAGCGCTTCGAGGCCGGCGAACTCGACAGTTACGGTGACCTGCCGACCGAACAGCTCGCCGATCTCAAGACCAAATTCGGCGACCAGATCCGTGTCGGGCCATATCTTGGCACCTATTATTATGCGGTCAAGACCGACAAGGCGCCGTGGGACAATGTCGAGCTGCGCAACGCCATCTCAATGGCGATCGATCGCGACTTCCTGGCGGAGAAAGTCTGGCAGAATTCGATGCTGCCCGGCTATTCGATGGTACCTCCGGGCATCGAGGGTTACACGCCGGCACTGGCCAAATACGCCGACATGCCGCCGATCGACCGCGAGGACGCTGCCAAGAAGATCCTCGAGAAGCTCGGCTATACACCCGAGCATCCGTTGAAGATGGAAATCCGCTACAACACCTCGGAAAACCACAAGAACACCGCTGTCGCCATCCAGGAACAGTTGAAGCCGCTTGGTGTCGAGATCACGCTGCTCAACACCGACACCAAGACCCACTACGGTTTCCTCGAGCAGAAGGGCGACTACGACGTGGCGCGCGCCGCCTGGATCGCCGACTACAAGGACCCGGAGACCTTCCTCGGCATCTCGCGCAAGGCCAGCGGCAACAATTATTCGAACTACGATAGCCCAGCCTATGAAGCCGCCATGGACAAGGCCGCCGCCGCCGGCGGCAAGCCCGAGGAGCGCATGAAGGATCTCGCCGAGGCCGAGCGCATCCTCGTCGACGACGTTGGCGAGATCCCGCTTCTCTACTACAGCTACCACGACATCGTTTCCTCGAAGCTGCATGGCTTCGACGACAATGTGATGGACATCCACCCGTCCCGCTTCATCAGCAAGGACTGATCCCTTGGCTGGACCGCCGCGCACCCAATGCGCGGCGGCTCTGGTTTGCCATCGCATCGGCCCGGGAACCGGATTCGATTTTCGACAATGTCGGTGCGAAGATTTGAAGGCTAGAGCGCAATCGTCCAGCTGGACGCGCGCTGCTCTGGATCAAGCGGGGCACCGATGCTGCGATATGTATTAAGGCGGCTTTTGACCGCCATTCCGACGCTGTTCGTCATCGTGACCATGGCGTTTTTCCTGATGCGCGTCGCGCCAGGCGGCCCGTTCAACCAGGAGCGGGGACTGAGCCCCGAGATTAGAGCCAATCTTGAAGCCCAGTTCGGTCTCAACGACCCGCTCTGGCTGCAATTCGTCCACTATCTCGGCAATCTTTTGCGCGGCAATTTCGGCCCGAGCTATAACATGCCGGATTTCACCGTCACCGAACTGTTCGCCAAGGGTCTGCCCATTTCGGTCCAGCTCGGTGCGTCGGCTCTCATCCTGGCGCTTCTGCTCGGTTCCGTGCTCGGCACCATCGCCGCGCTCAACCAGAACAAGCTTGGCGATTATACGGTGATTGCCCTGGCGACGGCCGGCAGCACCATCCCCACCTTCGTCATCGCGCCGGTGATCCAGCTCTTGTTCGGACTGACCTGGAAGCTGCTGCCGATCGGCGGATGGGGCGATGGCGCTTTCATCAACAAGGTCGGCCCGGTGCTGACGCTCGCGCTGCCGCAGATCGCCATTGTCGCCCGGCTGATGCGCGGCTCGATGATCGAATCGCTTCGATCCCATCACATCCGCACGGCGCGCGCGCTCGGCCTCTCCGATTGGTCGGTGGTGGTCAAGCACGCGCTGCGCGGCGCCATCCTGCCGATCGTCTCCTTCACCGGCCCGGCAGCCGCGGCACTGCTGACCGGCTCGGTCATCGTCGAGACGATTTTCTCCATTCCGGGCGTCGGCCGCTATTTCGTCGATGCCGCGCTCAACCGCGACTACACGCTGGTGATGGGAACGGTCGTCGTGATCGCCATCTTCACCATCGTGTTCAACCTGATCGTCGACGTCATGTACGCGGTCGTCGATCCGAGGGTGCGCTATGACTGACATCGCAGCCACGGCACCCGCCGTCGTCGGACGCTCGCTCTGGGGCGATGCCTGGGCGCGCCTGAAGGCCAATCGCGCCGCCATGTTCAGCCTCTATTACCTCGCTTTGATCGCGGCCATCAGCGTGTTCGGCCCCTCACTCGTGCCGCATCAATACACGACCATCTATGGTGACTATGTGCGCACGCCGCCAAGCCTTTCGGCCTATCCGAAGGCCGACACGATCGAGACGGCGCTTACCGAAGCGATCAAGCGCATGCGGGTCGATATCAAGGAGTGGCGGCAGGAAGGCAACCAGGTCTTCGTTACCGTCAAGTCGACCAAGCCGATCGACGACCGCAACATCCGCTATCTCGACCGTTCCGATGCCTTCGACGACACCAAGATCGAAAGCAAGTCGCCTGACGGTCTCGAAGTGACGATGAGCGCCTCGATCAAGCAGCAATATTTCCTGTTCGGTACCGACAACACCGGCCGCGATCTGTTGTCTCGTACGCTGATGGCCGGGCGCATATCGCTGGCCATCGGCCTGCTCGCTGGCGTCGTGGCGGTAGTCATCGGCGTGGTCTACGGTGCCGCGGCCGGCTTTGCCGGCGGCAAGATCGACGAGGTGATGATGCGCATCGTCGACGTGCTCTATTCCTTGCCCTTCATCTTCTTCGTCATCATGCTGGTGGTGTTCTTCGGCCGCAACTTCGTGCTGATGTTCCTGGCCGTCGGCGCCGTGCTGTGGCTCGACATGGCGCGCATCGTGCGCGGCCAGGCGCTGTCGATCCGCCGGCAGGAATATGTCCAGGCGGCGGAGGCCATGGGTGTCGGCCAGCGCGGCATCCTGCTGCGCCACGTCATCCCCAACCTGCTCGGTCCGGTGGTGATCTACATGACGCTGCTGGTACCGCAGGTCATCATCCTGGAGAGTTTCCTGTCGTTCCTCGGACTCGGCGTGCAGGAGCCGATGACCAGCTGGGGCGTGCTGATCTCGGTCGGCGCCAAGAACATCGGCACGGCCAACTGGCTACTTCTGTTTCCCGCCTTCTTCCTCGTCTCGACGCTGTTCGCGCTGAACTTCGTCGGCGACGGCCTGCGCGACGCGCTCGACCCAAGGGATCGCTAAGATGGGGATCGCTAAGATGGGGATCGATAAAGATGGGGATCGCTGAAATGGCTGCTTCCGAAACGATCCTCAGCGTCAAGGACCTGCGCGTCCGCTTCCGCACGCTCGACGGTGCGGTCGAGGCGGTCAAGGGCATCAACATCCACGTCAATGCGGGCGAAACCGTTGCCGTTGTCGGTGAATCCGGCTCCGGCAAGAGCCAGACGATGATGGCGGCGATGAGTCTGCTGGCGTCGAATGGCGAAGCGACAGGCAGTGTCGATTATCGCGGCCGAAACCTTCTGGCACTGAGCAAATCCGAGCTGAACAAGGTCCGTGGCCGCAAGATCAGCATGATCTTCCAGGAGCCGATGACCTCGCTCGATCCGCTCTATTCGATCGGCAACCAGCTGATCGAACCGATCCGCCGGCATCGGGGCTTGAAGGCCGCCGAGGCGCACGAAGAGGCGCTCAAACTGCTGCGGCTGGTGCACATTACCGATCCCGAACGGCGGATGAAATCCTATCCGCACGAAATGTCCGGCGGTCAGCGCCAGCGCGTGATGATTGCCATGGCACTCGCCAACGACCCCGACATTCTGATCGCCGACGAGCCGACGACAGCGCTCGACGTGACCATCCAGGCGCAGATCCTGATGCTCTTGGCCGAATTGCAGCGCAAGCTCGGCATGGCGATCGTCTTCATCACCCACGATCTTGGCATCGTCCGTCGCTTTGCCGACCGGGTCTACGTCATGCGCCAGGGCGAGGTTGTGGAGGAGGGCGAGGCGGAAGCCATCTTCGTCAACCCGCAGCATGCCTATACCAAGATGCTGTTGGCGGCCGAGCCGACCGGCAATAAGGCGCCGCCGCCCGCCAATGCTCCGGTGTTGCTCGAAGGTAGGAATGTCGAAGTGACGTTCAGGATCGGCGGCGGGTTTCTTGCTGGCGAGCCGCTGATGCTGCGTGCCGTCGATCACATCTCGATCCGGCTGCAGCGCAACCAGACCATCGGCATCGTCGGTGAATCCGGCTCGGGCAAATCGACGCTCGGCCGCGCCTTGCTGCGATTGTTGCCAAGTGACGGTCTCATCCGTTTCGGCGACCGCGACATTTCCACTGCCGACCGACAGACGATGCGGCCGCTACGGCGCCAGATGCAGCTCGTCTTCCAGGATCCGTTCGGTTCGCTGTCGCCGCGCATGACCGTCGGCCAGGTCATCACCGAGGGGCTTCTGGTGCATGAGCCGAACCTTTCGGGCAAGCAACGCGACCAGCGCGCGGTCGAGGCCTTGCGCGAAGTCGGCCTCGATCCCAACGCACGCAATCGCTACCCGCACGAATTCTCCGGCGGCCAGCGGCAGCGCATCGCCATTGCCCGCGCCATGATCCTGAAGCCCAAGCTGGTGGTGCTGGACGAGCCGACCTCGGCGCTCGACCGCTCGGTCCAGAAGCAGATCGTCGAACTGCTGCGCAAGCTGCAGGCCGACCACGAACTGTCCTACCTCTTCATCAGCCACGACCTGTCGGTCGTGCGCGCCATGGCCGACTACATCATCGTCATGAAACAGGGCAAGATCGTCGAGGAGGGACCGACCGAGGCGATCTTCAGCAATCCGCAGCACGTCTACACACAGACGCTGATGGCCGCGGCGATCGACGTCACGCGTTTCCGATTGAGCGCCTGAGACAGTAGTCACCAAGAGGCGCAAAGCACCAAGGCAGCGCCTGTTCACTCAGTCCATTGACCTCGGCACTTATTTGCTCGTACCGCGACGATGGCGTCTTGCTGCTGCTTCAGTCGGTCGATCCTGGCCGTTTCACGGTCGGCGACCGCGGCTTTCACGCGCGAGCCGCCCAGCAGCCAGCGTGGAACGTTGGTGTTCGCGACCTTGCCGCGGGTGATTGCGGTTCGCGAGATGTCACGGGCGATGCCTCCCAGCGTGCTGTTGAGCTCGGTGCATGTCATCGAATCGTATTTTGCCGGATCGACGGTTCTGCCGATCGATGAACAGCCGGCGACGAGAAACAGCGCGATCATCAGGGCCGGTGGCGAGGCTGTCGTCGAATTCAAATTCATATCGCATCCGGCTTGCCGTTTCATTGACCCCATCATACCGCACCGAAGTACCTAGGGCCGACGGCCATGTCGTCAAAGTTTGCGGCCGCGACGGGACCCAGCCACCGAGCTGGGCGTTGTCGGTCAATGCAGTAGCGTTCTTCCCATCGCGCCCGCCTCCCAAAAATTATCGGACCATTCATCCAATTTCCCTGCAAATTCTCACGCTGCCTCGGCAACGAATGTCGTCGGGTCGTCCCCCTCGAGCACTGCCTGAGCGATACTGATCTCGTTTTCATCGACATGCGCGGTCACCAAAACGATCCCCTCTGCGATACTTCGGTCCTCCGGCTTTGCGGCAGTCGCGGTGAATGTTGCGAGCAGGCCGCCGGCAACGCCGCCAAAGACCGCGCCTGCCACTGCTGTTGCCGATAGTCCCGCGGCAAGAGGATTGATGGCGTGAACGGCAACAGCGCCCAGGCAGGCCAACCCGCCAGCACCAGCGCCAACGATGGACGCCAGAGCGAGAGCCCATAGAAATCCCGCTTCGTCCTTATAAGGTCCAATGATGGCGATCTGTACCCGAGGAATTCCGGATCCCACAAGGTCGCCGGCGACTCGGGCCGCTTCGGCGGGCGAATCAAAAAGTCTGCTGATTGTTGGCATGGTCGTTCAAGGCTTTTGGTTGGTCAGCAACATATCGGTGACGAAAGACGCGGCAATCAGGTCGTCACCCTGAATTCGACCCTCGTGGTCCTTCATGATGGCCGCGACCTTCTGGAAGGTCTTCATTTCGCTTTCGGTGATCTGAGCCTCCTGCATCCTGGCTTTGAGGTCAGCCACGCGCACTCCCAGCGCTTGGGATTTTTCAGTCTCACGGTTCGACATGGCGATCTGCGTCCGTTTTATTGGGAAGCCCGTCGCCTCGAGGGCGGCGAGCTTCAGCCGTAAGCGGCTGGTTCAGTCGATGATCTTGATGATCTTGTGGGTGCCCGGATCCACAACAACTGTCCGGTTGTCGATCACTGTGTAGCGGTATTTGACGTTGGGGACTTCGTGAAGCTCGACCGTGTCGGGCAGCGCTGTTCCGATATTGAGTTCCACACCGGGAACCTTCACCGAAGCGAGGGGCTGCTTCTTCACATATTCACGGATGACTGTTTCCTGCTCGGGCTGGATGATGATGTCCTCGGCTGCGGCTGCGCCGACACCCGCAAGCAGCAGAAGCGACGCCGCGGCGGCGGCAAGATGCACTTTCATGAATTCCTCCTTTGCAAACCGACGCAGCACAACAACGTCTGCGCCCAACCAACCGAACTTTGGGCAAGCGCAAACGTTCCCGAGGCTGGGCTTCGGTCGGGCGGGGCGGGGGACTTAAGTCTGATCGCAAAACGCAATGGTCTTACCAAGGGCGTCGCCCGGAACGGCCACTGTTTGCGGTCGTTGTCGGCTGCAAGTTTGTGGGAGGAAACCAATGGAGAAGAGTGTTGGCCAGGCACGCTGGTTGCTCGCACCGGTCTTCGCGGCGGCCATCACTTTGATGGTGATTGGAGTAGCTCTTGGCTGATCGTCCAGGAGAATTGGCGAACGAATTTGCACATCGGCGCAGCTACGTCCCTTCCTGAGCCGATAGGGGTTCGCTCGCCGGGTGCAAATCCTGGCGAGCGAACTCTCATTTCCATACCCGCCGCAACCGGGCATTTTGGTTCCTTTCGAGTGAAGGAGGCCAGGCGCCGTAGTCGGCGTCGCTGACATATTCCAACCAGTCCACGACCTTGCCGTCTTTTGACCTCCTGGAGGGCAATGTGGGTCATGGCGGTCGGCATCCGGAGCAGGAACAGCGCCGGTCTGTAGCTCCTCGTCGTTGCGTTGACCGACGGACGGGGTCGGCTCCCCGTTCACGCAGACTGCCGCTGCTGATCCCTAGTCTTGAGAAGACTCCAAACCACGCCGGCCGCGATGATCGCAAAGGTAATGCCGAGCGAGAAGGCGGCCGGGAACTTTTCAAGGCCAAGGAGATCGGCGACGAAGATCTTCGAGCCGATGAAGATCAGAACGATAGCGAGCGCGGGCTTCAGGTAACGGAAGCGCTGGATCATCGCCGCAAGCGCGAAATAGAGGGCGCGAAGGCCGAGGATCGCAAAGACGTTTGAGGTGTAGACGATGAACGGATCGGTCGTGATCGCGAAAATCGCAGGGACGGAATCCACGGCGAAGATGACGTCGGCCACCTCGACCATCACCAGCGCCATGAAGAGCGGCGTGATGAACCAACTCGCCTGGCCCGTTCCGGGATTTGTCTTTTTGACGAAAAACCGCTGTCCGTGGTGCTCTTCGGTGACGTTGAAGCGATTGCGCATGAAGCGGAAGAGGACGTTCTTAGACAGGTCGGGTTCTGCCTCCTTGACGATCAGCATCTTGATGCCGGTGATGATCAGGAATGCGGCAAAGATATAAAGAACCCAGGCGAACTCGGCGACCAGCATCGCGCCGACACCGATCATGATGGCCCGCAGCACCAAGACGCCGAGGACGCCCCAGAAGAGCACCCGGTGTTGGTAGATGCGCGGCACAGCAAAGAATGAGAAGATCAGGGCAATTACGAAGATGTTGTCGAGCGCCAGCGTCTTTTCGACGACGAAGCCTGTCAGATAGGCGAGGCCGGCGTCGGAGCCGAGATACCACCATACCCAGGCACCGAAGGCGAGCCCGAGGGTGACATAGAGGGCAGAAAGCATCACGCTTTCGCGGACGCCAATTTCCTTGTCCTGCTTATGAAGAATTCCAAGGTCGAACGACAAAATGGCGATAACGAGGACAAAAAAGCTCGACCACATCCAGACCGGCGTTCCGAGCCATTCGATGAACAAAAATGAGAAACTCAAGGGCAATCCCCTGTCGGCACGGCTGTCAGAAAATCGGTCCGACATCGTAAGAGTACCGAGGCTCTCACCAGAGGGGCCCGGACCAGCGGGTTGGTACCCACTTGGGAACTCATTTTCTGGCGATCAAGGGTCCGGCGGGACTTTTACTGGGGCCGGAAGATTTGTCTCTCGGAGTCCGCTTAGGTCGTAAGACGTATGGGCTATCTCTTCAGATATGGCACCGGTACACCACCTGGTCCGCAAGCTGGTGCGGCCTGGAGTTGAACTGGGGTTTTGCTATGAGACTGGTCCGACGGGCTACAGCCCTGCGTCGGAGTCGCCTGATTCCCGCGAAGGAACGCCGCCATGACCAAGACTGAAAATAAGACTGCCAGCGCTGCCGTCAAAGACATTCTGCTCTCGAACCCGGATGGATTGCCCGAAGGTCTCGCGCTGTGGGGTATCGGGAGAAACAAATACCTAAGTATCTGTTTTTTCTGGTCGGAGTGGCAGGATTTGAACCTGCGACCCCCTCGTCCCGAACGAGGTGCGCTACCAGGCTGCGCTACACTCCGTGACCAGACCGCGGGCTTATAGCTGCCGTACTTCGTTCCTGCAAGCGGCAATGGCAGCACTTCTGTCGCATTTCATCTGCTTTCGTCGGGCATTTCCGCAAAGCCCGGATTTCGGCCCGGGATAAACGTGGCTTAAAGCCTTCTGTGCTAAGCCACAGCCTCGATAGATCGTGTTTCCACCGCCTGGAGTTCTGCTGTCTTGCATCCAAAAATCGTTGGCGAGGCCCGGCCCAACAGCTTCGAATTCGAGACCTCGGCGCTGATCGACGCATCCGGCTTTCGCGAATATGATGCGCGCTGGTGGTTCGGCCATCCTGGCTCCGCGCGGCCGCCGGAACTCAACCTGATCGGTGCCCAGGCGCTCGGCATGGGGCTTGGCACGCTGATCCGCCGTCTCGGCGCCGGTCCCGATATCGTCACCGGGCATGACTTCCGCTCCTATTCGCTGTCGATCAAGCTGGCGCTGGTGTCCGGCCTGATGGCTGCCGGCGCCCGGGTGAGAGACATCGGCCTGGCATTGTCGCCGATGGCTTATTTCGCCCAGTTCGCGTTGGATACTCAATCCGTTGCCATGGTCACGGCCTCGCACAACGAAAATGGCTGGACCGGCGTCAAGATGGGCGCGGCGCGGCCGCTGACCTTCGGTCCCGAAGAGATGAGCGCGCTGAAGACGATCGTGCTGGCCGGCGACTTCGACCTCGCCGACGGCGGCTCCTACGATTTCGTCCGCGATTTTCGCGCGACCTATCTCGACGATGTGACCCGCGACAAGCGCATCGCGCGAAAACTGAAAGTGGTCGCTGCGTGCGGCAACGGCACAGCGGGCGCCTTTGCCCCGCAAGCGTTGGAACGCATCGGCTGCGAGGTCATCCCTCTCGATGTCGAGCTTGACCACACCTTCCCACGCTACAACCCCAATCCGGAAGACATGCAGATGCTGCATGCCATCAGGGACAAGGTGCTCGAGACCGGAGCCGATGTCGGCCTTGGCTTCGACGGCGATGGCGACCGCTGCGGCGTCGTCGACAATGAAGGCAATGAGATCTTCGCCGATAAGGTCGGGGTGATGCTGGCGCGGGATATTTCCAGCCAGCATCCGGGCTCGACCTTCGTAGTCGACGTCAAGTCGACCGGCCTGTTCAACACCGACGCAGTGCTGCGTGCCAACGGAGCCGTCACTGATTACTGGAAGACTGGCCACTCCTACATCAAGCGCCGCGTCGCCGAGCTTGGCGCGGTCGCCGGCTTTGAGAAGTCCGGCCATTTCTTCTTCAACCCGCCGATCGGCCGCGGCTATGACGATGGGCTGATCACCGCCATCGCTATCTGCCAGATGCTGGATCGCAGCCCCGGCAGTTCGATGGCCGATCTCTACCGCGCGCTGCCGCTGACTTTCGGCACACCGACCATGTCGCCACACTGCGCGGACGATGTGAAGTATGGCGTGGTCGAGCGGGTGGTTGCCGACTTTCAGGCCATGAAGCGCGATGGCGTCACCTTTGCTGGCCAGAAGATCGCAGACCTCATCACCGTCAACGGCGTGCGTGTCGTCGCCGAGGACGGCACCTGGGGGCTGGTGCGCGCCTCATCGAACAAGCCGGAACTCGTGGTGGTCGTCGAAAGCCCGGTATCGTCGCAGCGTCGCCGGCAGATGTTCGACGCCGTCGATACCATACTGCGCCGCAGCCCCGAGGTGGGCGCCTACAACCAGACCTTTTGAATGGTAATTGAATGACCGAGCGGATTGTCAGTTTTGTCATGAGCGGCGGCGTCGGGTCGCGGTTGTGGCCGCTGTCGCGCGAGGACAATCCCAAGCAGTTCCACGATCTGTCGGGCGACGGCTCGATGCTGGCCAAGACCTTGCGCCGGCTGACGGCAAGGCCGGAAGGCCAAACGCCGATCTTCCTGATCGCCGCGGAGCGACACGCCGATCGGGTTCATGCCGATCTTGCCGGCCTCGACCTCGCGGGCGGCGGTCCGCTGTTCGAGCCGACCGGTCGCAACACGGCCGCCGCCGTCGCACTGGCGACGCTGCGCACATTGTCCGAGTTCGGCGACGGCCTGGTTCTGGTGGTGCCTTCGGACCATGAGATATCGACCCCGCGCCAATTCTGGCAGAGCGTCGAAGCCGGTACCGAGGCCGCGCGCACCGGCCGGCTGGTGGTGTTCGGCATCAAGCCGACACAGCCCGAGACCGGCTACGGCTATATCGAGGTCGCAGCCGAAAGCGGCGGCACCTTCGACGTGTCGCGCTTCGTCGAAAAGCCGGATCTCGCGACGGCGCAGAGCTATCTCAAGGCTGGAAATTTCTACTGGAACACCGGCATCTTCCTGTTTCGCGCCGGCGCCATGCGCGACGCCTTCGCGGCGTTCCAGCCTGATATCTGGCAGGCTACCGAAGCAGCCTACAAGGCCGCGACATCGGATCTCTCCGGCCTCTATATGCCGCTTGAGCTCTACGCCGCCATCCCGTCGAATTCGATCGACTACGCCATCATGGAGCGGGCAATAGACATCGCCATGGTGCCAGCCGGCTTCCGCTGGAACGATCTCGGCTCCTGGCAGTCGCTGCTCGATGTCGGCCCATCCGACAGCAAGGGCAATGTGATCGTCGGCGATGTCGTCGCCATCGACTGCGAAAACTCCTACATCCGCAGTGACAGCCGCCTGCTGTCGGCGATAGGCATGAAGGACGTCGCCATCGTCGCGACATCGGACGCCACCTTCATCGCCCCCGTCAGCCACAGTCAGCACGTCAAGAAGATCGTCGAGCAGCTCGAAAAATCGGGCCGGCTGGAAACCAGGTTCACGCCGGCGCAAGACCGCGTCATCGAAAGCGGCGCCTGGCGGCGGCGCGTGCACCACTGGCTGTTTCAGGAGACCTTGCCGCTGTGGTCGACATCGGGCGTCGACGAACGCCATGGTGGTTTTCATGAAGCGCTCGGCCTGGATGCCTCGCCGCTGATGAAGCCCAAGCGCATGCGCACCATGGCAAGACAGGTCTATGCTTTTGCGGTCGCCAAGGAGCGCGGCTGGGACGGTCCCGCTAACCGGCTGATCAGCCACGGCATCGACTTCATGGCCGGGAAGGGCCGCACCGACAAAGGCGGCTGGGTACGCACGCTGAATGTCGATGGTTCAGTCGCCGACGCCACCGAGGACGCCTACGATCATTCCTGCGTGCTTCTGGCGCTGGCGCATGCGCATATGTCGGGCAATCCCGACGCCTTGCGGCTCGGTGAGGAAACCTTCGCCTTTCTCGATGCGCATCTCGAGGACAGCCGCATGACCGGCTTCCTCGAAACGTCGGACGGCGAAGGCGAGCGTCGCTCCAACCCGCACATGCATCTGCTCGAGGCATTTCTTGCCTGGTACCAGGCAACCGGCGAGCGCGCGCATCTGCGCCGCGCGGCACGCATCATTGACCTCTTCCGCAGTCATTTCTTCGACCCGGAAAGCTGGACACTGGGCGAGTACTTCGATGCCGAATGGAAGCCGTCCGCCGGCGAGAAAGGCTCATGGACCGAGCCTGGCCACCATTTCGAGTGGGCCTCTCTGCTGGTCGATTTCGCCGGACGCAGCGGTCAGGCTGAGTTGAGCGGCTTTGCCAGGAAACTCTATGCATCTGCCATAGCGAACGGCCTCAACCGCGCCACCGGCCTTGCCTATGGCGCCGTCTCCAGGCAGGGCCTGCCGCTTGACCAGATATCACGCAGCTGGCCGCAGGCCGAGGCGATCAAAGCGGCCATAGCACTCGACGGCTCGGGCGGACCGGATCTCAAGCCCGAGATCGAGGCGCGTGTCGGCCGACTGTTCCGCTGGCATATCGACCCGGCGCCGCTCGGCTTGTGGATCGATCGCATCGACGAACGCGGCCGCTCGCTGGCAACTGACGTGCCGGCCAGTATCTTCTATCATCTGGTTTGCGCGTTGACGCAGTATCTGGACAGCACAGCAGAAAAGGTCGCTTAGGGTTGGCTCAGTACGGGCTCGCCACGTCCCCGGTCTCGACATAGATCGACTTCAACTGCGAATAGAGTGCCAGCGCCGCCAGCGAATTCTCGCGACCGATGCCGGACTGCTTGAAGCCGCCGAACGGGATTTCCACCGGCGTCAGATTGTAGGCATTGATCCAGCAGGTGCCGGCCTGCAGCTCGGCGATGACGCGGTGAGCGCGCGGCAGGTCGCGCGTGAAGACGCCTGCGGCAAGGCCGAATTCGGTGTCGTTGGCGCGGTCGATCACCTCGTCCTCGCCGTCGAATTTCAGCACGCTCATCACCGGCCCGAAGATCTCCTCGCGGGCGATGCGCATCGTGTCGGTGACGCCGGTGAACACCGTCGGCTCGACGAAGAAGCCGCCCTGGAAACCCTGCAGTGAAGGCACGTTGCCGCCGTAGGCGAGAACGGCGCCATCCTGCTTGCCGATTTCGATATAGCCGACCACCTTGTCATGCTGCGCCTTGGAGACCAGCGGACCCATCTGGGTTTCGGGGTCGAGCGGGTCGCCGATGCGGATTTTTTTGGTCCGCTCTACCAGACGTTCGACGAAGCGGTCGTGGATGCCGCTCTGGACGAAGACCCGCGTACCGTTGGAGCAGATCTGGCCAGTCGAATAGAAATTGCCGAGCATGGCGCCGCCGATGGCATTCTCGATATCGGCATCGTCGAACACGATCAGCGGTGACTTGCCGCCGAGCTCCATCGTCGCGTGCTTCATCTTCGAACCGGCCAGCGATAGCACCTTGCGGCCGGTCGGTACCGAGCCGGTCACCGAGACCTTGGCGACGACATCGTGGCCGACGAGCCCGGCGCCGACATCGCCATAGCCCTGCACCACGTTGAACAGCCCGTCGGGCAGCCCTGCCTCACTGTAGATCTCCGCCAGTGCCAGTGCTGAAAGCGGCGTGTTTTCCGATGGCTTGAACACCATGGCGTTGCCCATGGCGAGCGCCGGTGCCGATTTCCAGCCGGCGATCTGGATCGGGTAGTTCCAGGCACCGATGCCGACACAGACACCGAGCGCTTCGCGCCTTGTGTAGGCGAAGGGCCCGCCGAGATCGACGGATTCACCATTGTAGGCGGCGACGGCGCCGCCGAAATATTCGAGGCAATCCGCAGCCGACGGCGCGTCCGCCACCAGCGTTTCCTGGATCGCCTTGCCGGTGTCCAGCGTCTCGATGCGGGCGAGGTCGGCATTGCGGGCGCGCAATATGTCGGCGGCGCGGCGCAGGATGCGCCCGCGCTCGACCGGCTTCAGCCGCGCCCAGGCGGGCTGCGCCGCGCGTGCGGCCTCGACGGCGAGTTCCAGCACGTTCGGCGTCGCCGAACGCAGCATGGCGATGGTCTCACCGGTTGCCGGATAGATGACCGGCAGAGGCGCGCCGCCTTCGTCCTCGATGTAGCGTCCGTTGACATAGTGCGATGCCGTGGGCTGGGCGCGCATGGGAGATCTCCAAATCGTCTTTCGCGGCATCCGGATCGTGCAGTCACACGATCATGCTCTATCTGTCCGACGCCTGCCAGCGCGGATTGATCCATGGTTCCTGGTTGGACGGCGCCAGAGGCGTGCGGCCAAGGATGTGGTCGGATGCCTTCTCGCCGGTCATGATCGAGGGCGCATTGAGGTTGCCGTTGGTGACGCGCGGGAAGATCGAGGAATCGGCGACCCGCAAGCCGTCGACACCGATGACCCGGCACTCCGGATCGACGACGCTCATCATGTCGTCGGCGCGGCCCATCTTGCAGGTGCCGCAGGGATGGTAGGCGCTCTCGGCGTGATCCCTGATGAAGATGTCGAGGTCGTCGTCCGACTGCACGCGCGAGCCCGGCGAGATTTCCTGGCCCCGATAGGGATCGAACGCCGACTGTCCGAAGATTTCGCGCGTCAGTCGGATGCAGTGGCGGAACTCCGTCCAGTCGTCTGGGTGCGACATGTAGTTGAAGCGGATCACCGGCTTCGATTTCGGGTCCGGCGAGCGCAGCGTCACCGAGCCGCGCGACTTCGAGCGCATCGGCCCGACATGCGCCTGGAAACCGTGCGACTTCGCAGCCGCCTTGCCGTCATAACGAACCGCCGCCGGGATGAAATGGTACTGGATATCGGGGTAGTCGACGCCGGCGCGCGAGCGCACGAAGGCGGCCGCCTCAAAGTGGTTGGTGGCGCCAAGCCCGGTCTTGAAGAACAACCATTGCGCGCCGATGCGCGCCTTCGAGAACGGATTCAGCACTGAATTGAGCGTGATCGGCAGCAAGGATTCCTGCTGGATGTAGAGTTCCATATGGTCTTGCAAATTGCGGCCGACGCCGGGCCGGTCGGCCAGCACTGGAATGCCGTTTTCGCGTAAATGCTCGGCAGGGCCGATGCCGGACAGCATCAGGATCTTGGGTGAATTGATCGACGAGGCGGCGACGATCACCTCGCGTCGCGCCTTAACGACCTGAATCTGTTTGTGAGCTTCGATCTCGACACCGATGGCGCGTTGATTCTCGATGATCACCCGCCGCGCAAAGCCCTTGATCAGGCTGACATTTTTGCGTCCGAGAGCCGGCTTCAGATAGGCTGATGCCGCCGACCAGCGGCGTCCGCCGCTGATGGTTTGCTCCATCGGCCCGAAACCTTCCTGCTTCGAACCGTTGTAGTCGTCGGTCAGTTCGAACCCGGCCTGGCGGCCGGCCTCTACGAAGGCGCCGTAGAGCGGATTGCGGCGCGAGCCGCGCTGCACATGCAGTGGCCCGCCGTGGCCGCGCCAGCCATCCTCGCCACCATCCGAATCCTCCATCCGCTTGAAATAGGGGAGCACATCGGCGAAGCCCCAGCCGGCCGCACCCTCTTCGGCCCAATGGTCGAAGTCGCGGGCGTGGCCGCGCACATAGACCATGCCGTTGATCGAGGACGAACCACCGATGACCTTGCCGCGCGGCGTCGCCAGCACGCGGCCGCCGAGATGCGGCTCCGGCTCGCTGGCAAAGCCCCAATCGTAGAGGCTCATGTTGAGCGGGATCGACAGCGCCGACGGCATCTGGATCAGCGGCCCGATATCGCTGCCGCCGAATTCGATGACGATGACCGAATGCTTGCCGTCTTCCGACAGGCGATAGGCCATGGCCGAGCCGGCCGAGCCGGAGCCGATGATGACGAAATCCGCTTCAAGCATGGTTCATATGCGCCATAAAATCGGCGAGCGAGACATTGCCGCCGGTAGCCACAACAAGGACGGTCTTGTCCTTCACATCCACCTTGCCGCCGAGCAGTGCCGCCAGCGACGCCGCGCCCGACGGTTCGAGCACCAGCTTCAACCGCTCGAAGGCGATTCGCATCGCGCGCCGCACCGAGGAATCGTCGACCGTGATACCGCGGACACCGGCGGCCTTCACAGCCGCAAACGGCGCGTCGCCCGGCCGTCGCGACATCAGCCCGTCGCAGATCGATTTCGGGCCGATCGGCATCGTCTCGATGCTGCCATGCGCCAGCGACGAACCCATGCCGTTGAAACCCTCCGGCTCGACGCCGATGATCTCGGTGACTGGCGAGAGATAGTGGAAGGCGAGCGAAACGCCGCCGATCAACCCACCGCCGCCGACCGAGCAAAACAAGAGATCGGCGCTGGCGTCCTTGGCTTCGAGTTGGTCGAGCGCTTCGAGCCCGGCGCCTGCCTGGCCGGCGACGATTTCCGGGTCGTCGAACGGATGCAGCAGGGCAAGTCCTTCGGTCTCGGCGATCTCGCGTGCCTTGGCGGCGGCGACCTCTTCACGCGCTCGCTCGCCATGGTCGGTCAGCACGACACGAGCGCCATAACCTGCCGTCGCGTCGCGCTTGGCGGCCGGTGCATCGATCGGCATGACGATGGTCACGGGAATGCCGAGCGCCTGGCCGGCAGCCGCCAGCCCTTGCGCGAAATTGCCGGAGGAATAGGCGACGACGCCTTTCCTCGCCTCGTCGGCCGAAAGCTGCTTCAGGCGCCAATAGGCGCCGCGCACCTTGAACGAGCCGGCCCATTGCAGCGATTCCGGCTTGATGAAGACGCGGGCCGCCCCCGTCTCTCTGGTCAAGGCTGCCGATTCCAGCAGCGGCGTGATCTGCGTCGCCCGGGAGGTGACGGCATAGGCCTGCCTGAGATGGTCAAGGGAGGGGACGAGAAGGTCTGACATCATTCGCCTCGCGGATACCTTTTGCTCTCTTCGAGATTGTCGAGGTTCATGTGGTTTCGCATGAACCGCTCCGAGGCCTTCTGCAGGGGCTGGAAATCCCAGGGGTAATAAGCGCCGTTGCGCAGCGCCGGATAGACCACCCAGCGGCGCGCCTGGCTTTCGCGCACGGCGGCGTCGAAGCCGGCCATGTCCCAACGCGCCCGAATCTTGTCCATGAAATCAGCCACCAGGCCATCATTGGCGGGGTCGTCGGCCAGCTTGTTTCGCTCGAGCGGATCGGCTTCGAGATCGAACAGTTGCGGCGGATCGAGTTCGCAATGGACGAATTTGTATCTGCCGTCGCGGATTGCAACGAGTGGCGCGCTGGAGCCTTCCGCCGCATACTCCATCAACACAGGCGCGGTGCGCTCGATGCCCTTGGTGAGCGGCAGCAGCGACTGGCCGTCGGTCCACGGTGCGATCGCAGCGATGTCGATACCGGCGAGGTCGCAAAGCGTCGGCGCCACGTCGAGATTGGAAACCGGCGTCTCGATCAGCCCGGCGCGAACGCCCTTGCCGGCAATCATCAGCGGCACCCGCGCCGAACCCTCGAAGAAGGTCATCTTGAACCACAGGCCGCGCTCGCCGAGCATGTCGCCGTGGTCCGAGCAGAACAGGATGATTGTGTCGTCGGCCATGCGGGTGTGCTCGAGAACGTCCAGGAGCTCGCCGAGCTTGTCGTCGACATAGGAGATGTTGGCGAAATAGCCGCGCCGCGAACGACGCACTTGCTCCGGCGTGATCTCGAAAGAGGGATAGTCGCTGGCGTGGTACAGCCGCCGGGAATGCGCATCCTGCTCGTCATCCGCGATGAACCCGGTTTCCGGATCCAGCGCCTGGCAATGCTCATAGAGATCCCAATACTGCTTGCGCGCGACATAGGGATCGTGCGGGTGCGACAGCGAGACGGTGAGGCACCAGGGCCGATGGTTCGCATCATCCTGTTCGCGCGAAAGCTGATAGAGCTTCTGCGTGGCCAGGAACACGACCTCGTCGTCATACTCCATCTGGTTGGTGATCTCGGCGACGCCGGCGCCGGTCACCGAGCCCAGATTGTGGTACCACCATTCGATACGCTCGCCGGGCTTGCGGTAGTCCGGCGTCCAGCCGAAATCGGCCGGGTAGCTGTCGGTGGTCAGCCGCTCCTCGAAACCGTGAAGCTGATCCGGCCCGACGAAATGCATCTTGCCCGACAGGCAGGTGTAGTAGCCGGCAGCGCGCAGATGATGGGCGAAGGTCGGGATCGATGAGACGAATTCGGCCGCATTGTCATAGACACCGGTGCGCGACGGCAACTGCCCGCTCATGAACGAGGCACGACCCGGTGCGCAGAGCGGCGAGGCCGTGTAGTTGTTGGCAAAGCGCGCCGAACGTGCGGCCAACGCTTTCAGATGCGGTGTGTGCAGAAACTCTGCCGGCCCGTCCGGAAACAGGGTCCCGTTGAGCTGATCGACCATGACGATGAGGAAATTGGGTCGCTTCGTTGTCACTGTTTGCGCCGTTCGCCAAGTTTGGTTTCGAGATAGTCCTCGACCAGCGCGATCGCGGTCGCGGCATCAGGCACGCCGTCCTTCAGCGCCCGCCTGATGTAAAGCCCGTCGATCATCGCCGCCGTCGCTTCGGCGGCGCGGTCGGCTTCGGCTCGGGGCAAGATGCCGGTCAGGCCGCTCATCAAATTGGAGTGCAGGCGCCGCGCGTAGACCCTGAGCAGCCGGCGCAAGGCAGAGGATTTCTGTGCCTCGACATAGAAGGCAAGCCAGGCGGCGATGGTTTGCGGCTGGAACTGGATGTCGGAGAAGTTGACGGCAACCACCGCCGAGACGCGCTCGCGCGCGGTGCTGGCTGAACCAAGGGCGCGCAACGTGTCGGCGGTCAGTTCGGCCAGGATGTGGCGCATCGTTGCCAACAGCAGCTCGTCCTTGGCGCCGAAATAGTGATGGGCAAGCGCGGAGGATACACCAGCGCGCCCGGCGATCTCGGACATGGTGACGTCGAGCGAACCGCGCTCGCCGATCGCCGAGATCGTCGCGTCGATGAGCGCCTTGCGGCGCAATGGCTCCATTCCGACTTTCGGCATCTCGCTATGATCCTTTGAAGCAAGATTATTTTTTATTGACGGGTCAATCAACAAAAAAATCGGCACTGGTTTCGTCTGTACCAAGCGATTGTCCGGTTCCAGCCCTTCACGAAGCGGGCACGATTGTTTATATTTGAACAATAAATGCGAGGTGCGCCAACCAGCCACGTGCTAGGCTGGCGCCAAGGATGGAGACCGCCATGACCGCATGTATCGTTGGCTGGGCGCATTCGCGCTTCGGCAAGCTTGAGGGCGAAACGCTCGAAAACCTCATCGTCAAGGTGGCAACGGACGCGCTCGACCATGCCGGCATCGGCCCGGACGAGGTAGACGAGATCGTGCTCGGCCATTTCAATGCCGGCTTTTCGGCGCAGGATTTCACTGCCAGCTTGGTGCTTCAGGCCGACGACCGGCTACGCTTCAAGCCGGCGACGCGCGTCGAGAACGCCTGTGCCACCGGATCGGCGGCGGTCCGGCAAGGCATCCGCGCCATCGACGCCAATGCCGCCCGCATCGTGCTGGTGGTTGGCGCCGAGCAGATGACGACGACGCCCGGTCCCGAGATCGGCAAGAACCTGCTCAAGGCCTCCTATCTGCCCGAGGATGGCGAGACGCCGGCGGGTTTTGCCGGTGTCTTCGGCAAGATCGCGCAGGCCTATTTCCAGCGCTATGGCGACCAGTCGGACGCGCTGGCGATGATTGCCGCCAAAAACCACAAGAATGGCGTCGACAATCCCTATGCGCAGATGCGCAAGGATTTCGGCTACGAGTTCTGCCGCCAGGAGAGCGAGAAGAACCCGTTCGTTGCCGGCCCGCTGAAGCGCACCGACTGCTCGCTGGTCTCCGACGGCGCTGCCGCCCTTATTCTCGCCGACACCGCGACGGCACTGAAGATGCGCCGTGCCGTTGCCTTCCGCGCCAACGAGCATGTGCAGGATTTCCTGCCGATGTCGAAGCGCGACATCCTCACCTTCGAAGGCTGCGAGCAGGCCTGGACCCGGGCGCTGAAATCGGCCGGTGTGACGGTCGACGATCTCTCCTTCGTCGAGACGCATGATTGCTTCACCATCGCCGAACTGATCGAATATGAGGCGATGGGTCTGGCCAAACCGGGAGAGGGCGCCAGACTGGCGCTGGACGGCACAACGGCTAGGGATGGCCGCCTGCCGGTCAATCCGTCCGGCGGGCTGAAGGCCAAGGGCCACCCGATCGGCGCCACAGGCGTGTCCATGCATGTCTTGACTGCCATGCAGCTTGTCGGCGAGGCCGGCGGCATTCAGGTGCCGGGCGCAAAACTCGGCGGCATCTTCAATATGGGCGGTGCGGCGGTCGCCAACTACGTTTCAATATTGGACCGGATCAGGTAGAAGCAGCCCGTATTTTTTCGGGGTAGCCATGACAAATCCGGTTCTGATCGAAGTCTCGCGCGGCGCGATCGTCGAGAGCGCGCATCGTGGCGCGGTCGCAGTCTTCGATGCCGACGGCAAGCCGGTCTGGGAAATCGGCGATACGGCCAAGCCGGTGTTCCCGCGCTCAGCGGTCAAGGCGATTCAGGCATTGCCGCTGGTCGAAAGCGGCGCGGCCGACGCCTATGGCTTCGGCAACCGCGAACTGGCGCTTGCCTGCGCGTCCCATTCGGGCGAGCCGGCGCATGTCGAACTGGCGCGGTCGATGCTGGCCAAGGCCGGGCTGGACGTCTCGGCACTCGAATGCGGCACGCATTGGCCGTCCAATCATGACGCCGAGATCGCACTCGCCCGGGCCGGCGGCTCGCCAAATGCATTGCATAACAATTGCTCCGGCAAGCATTCCGGCTTCCTCTGCACATGCGTCCATGCCGGCATTGCGCACCGCGGCTATGTCAAGCCGGGGCACGGCCTGCAGGCGATGGTGCGAGACGCCATGCAGGCGGTGACGGGCGCTGTCCATGGCGCGGACGAACGTGCGACCGATGGCTGCTCGATCCCGACCTATGCGGTGCCGCTCCGGAGCTTCGCGCTTGGCTTTGCCCGCATGGCAACGACAAATGGTTTTGGTCCCGAGCGAGCCAAGGCCGCGAAGCGCCTGCTGGCTGCCTGCATGGCAGAGCCCTTTTTCGTTGCCGGCACCGGCCGCGAAGACGTCGCGCTGATGGAGGCCGCACCAGGGCGCATTTTCACGAAAGGCGGCGCCGAAGGCGTCCACTGTGCCGCAATTCCGGAACTTGGCCTCGGCATCGCACTCAAATGCGATGATGGCGCCGGCCGCGCTGGCGAAGCCATGGTTGCCACCGTTCTTGCCAAACTGTTGCGCGCTGACGAGGCCTTGGCAGCTAAGCTGACCGACCTGGCGAAAGCGCCAATCGAAAGCCGGAACGGTGCCAAGGTCGGGGCGCTGAGGCCCACCGCGGCCTTGAATTAGACCGTCAACTGACGTGATTGCGCTCGACGGTCAGATGCGGATATCCGGTATCGTTTGACGAAACGAGATCGCCTGTCGCCGGCTCGGCCCAGCGCTGGCCGACAACGGCGCCGTTAACCGCGCCGTCGATGACATTGTCTGAAATGACGGCCGTGCCGGCGCCCTCGACCACGGACACGACAATGCCGGTTCCAGCCTTGCGGATGATGTTGCCGGTGGCGACGACATTGCGCAGGTATGGTCCCCAGCCGATCTGCATGCCATAGAGCGGCGCGTTCTCGATGACGTTGTTGGAAACGGTCGTGTCGGCTTCGACGCCGATGCCGATGCCGAAGCCCGGCGAGTCGGCGGGGTAGGGGCCGCTGGTCGACAGATTGCGCACGATGTTGCCCGAGCAAACACCCATGCGGCCGCCTTCGTTGAAATTGACGATCGAGATGCCGTTGGCGGCGCCGTCGACGATGTTGTTGCTGATGATGGCGCCTTCGAACGAGAACTCAGAGTAAACTGCTGTTTCGCCCGAGCGCGAGCAGGTGTTGCCCGATATCTGCAGATTGCTGGCGCTGTTGGCCCGGATCGCCGAGAAGGCGCAGTCGGAGACGATATTGCCCGAAATGACCACATTGCCGGCCCGGAAGGCATTGATGCCATTGCCGTTCTGGCCGGTCCCGCCGCTGCGCGCCTGGATGCGTTCGACGCGATTGCCGGTGACCATGGTGCCGTCTTCCGCTGCCTGCCAGCGGTGCACGAGAATGCCGCCATTGGCGCAGTCGGAGACGGTGTTGCCCGTGATCGCCAGCCCACCGGCCTCGACCGAATAGATGCCGGCATCGGCAGCACCCGATATGTCCGAGCGCTCGACTCGGCCCGCCGCGTGTTCCAGCGCCAGCCCGTTCTTGCCGCTGCCGGTGATCTGGCAATTGTCGACGACCAGATGCGCGACCCGGCGCAGATCGAGCAGCCCTTGCGCATAATCGCCCATCGTGCGGTTCGAGCCATCGAAGACCAGCCCGCTGAGCTCGATATGGTCGGCCTGTTCGGCCATGAACAGGTGTCCGTCGCCGCCATAGACGATGCGCGTTGCTCCCGCCACGCCGGAAAGACGCACACGGCTAGGCAGCGAAAGGTTTGAGACGACATAAGTGCCCGGCGGCAGGAACACCGGCATGTCGCGGTCGTTGGCGTCGCGCAGCAGCTTGGCGAAGGCCTTGCTCTGATCGTCGAAGGTGCCGGGCTGCACGCCGAGTTCGGTGGCATTGATCGAGCCGCGCATCGAGGCCTTTTCGATGCCAGTCAGGCTTGCGGCCGCCGCCTTGCCAAGCGCAAGGCCCATGACGGCAAAGCCTGCGGTTCCGGTCAGCAGCGTTCGTCTGTTCAACATCGGCACAGAATCCCAGCGTTCAACCTTGGTGTCGCAGGAATCGTGCCAGACGCTGTGCCTCTCCTCTCGAGGGCAGAGACAATGGCTTGTCGAGCAGGCTTTCCGCGCCTAAGTTCAGGAAATGAGCAGAGCTTTTACCCGCGAGGAAGACAGCGAAAACGCCATTGCCGGTGTCGGTGAGCGGCCAATCAGCCATCACCGCAATCTTGTCACGGAGCGCGGCCTGGCGATGATCGAGGAGAATCTCGCCGATCTGCGCGATATACTGGCGAAAGCCGAGAGGAAGGCCGACCGCGAGCGCATCGCGGTGGTGTCGCGCGACCTGCGCTATTGGACCGCCCGGCGCGAAAGCGCCGAGTTGTCGGTGCCGGAACCGGGCAGCGACCTTGTACGCTTCGGCATGGGCGTCACGCTTGAGGGCGATGACGGTAGGAAGGTGCACTGGAAAATCGTCGGTGAGGATGAGGCAGATCCGGCCAAGGGTAGCATTTCGCATGTTTCGCCGATGGCGGTGGCCCTGTTCGGCAAGAAGGTCGGCGACTTGGCCAGCGTCAACGGCAAGGAATGGGAAATCGTCAAGCTCTCCGAGAGCTAGTCCTCGAGCTTGACGACATGGTCGCGGAAGAACGCCGCGGCTCCAGTCTCATCGATTTCGCCAGCGGCAACCATCAAGACCAGTTGAATGACGTCCTGCTGGTCGGCCTCGACACTCAATCCGTTGAAATAAAGAAACAGATCGGCCGCGGCAAAGGCGGTGCGTTTGTTGCCGTCAACGAACGGGTGGTTCTTGGCGATGCCGAACAGGTAGGCGGCCGCCAGTTCGCACAAATCCGGATCGCCATAGATCTCTCGTTGTCGTGGACGGGAGAGCGCCGATTCCAGCATGCCCTCATCTCGTATGCCTGCCGCCCCGCCGTGCAGGCGCAACTGCTCGGCGTGAAGCGACTCCACGAATTCCCGCGAATGATGCTCAGTCATTTCGCGAGCGCGCGGTAGGCAACCTCGTACTTTTTCATCCGCTCACGCGCGATCTTCATCTTGCGCTCGAATTCCTCGGCGCTGTCTTCGGTGCGACGCAAGCGAAGCTCTTCGCCTTCCTGAACGATGACGATGCTGTCGCCTGCCTTCATATTCAAACGGTCGAGCAACTCCTTCGGCAGGATCACGCCCTCGGAATTGCCGATCTTGCGAATGGTCGTGTTCATGATGGATATCCTGTTGCAACGCCGATTATAACTCGACAGGAGTGCTGTTGCAACGGATATTATAACAAGCCTATTGGGCGGCCAGCAGCCGGTCCAGCAAACGATCGGCCGCCTCTGGAATGACCGTGCCCGGCGGGAAGATCTCGGCAGCACCTGCTTGCAGCACCGCGTCATAGTCCTGTGGAGGGATGACGCCGCCGGCGACGATCAGCATGTCGCTGCGGCCGAGCTTCTTCAGCGCGTCGCGCAATTCGGGGATCAGCGTCAGATGTCCCGCCGCCAGTGACGAGGCGCCGACGATGTGGACGTCCTGCGCGACGGCGAGCCTGGCGATCTCATCGGGTGTCTGGAACATTGCGCCGACGGTGACGTCGAAGCCGAGATCGGCGAAGGCCGTGGCGATGACCTTCTGCCCACGATCGTGGCCGTCCTGTCCCATCTTGGCGACAAGAATGCGCGGCTTGCCGCCGGATTTCTTCTCGAAGGCGCCAAGCTTGTCCTGCAGCCCGTCGACCACGGGATGATCGCCAAGGGCCTTGCGATAGACGCCGGAAATGGTCTGCACCGTGGCGACGTGGCGACCAAAGACCCTTTCCAACGCGAATGAAATCTCGCCGACCGTAGCATTGGCGCGCGCGGCGCGGATGGCGAACTCGAGCAGGTTTTCATTGCCTTGCGCGGCTCGGGTCAGCGCATCGAGCGCGCTTTCGACGGCGGCGACATCGCGCGTGCCCTTCAGCCGTTGCAGCTTCGACAATTGCCGGGCCCTGACTTCGGCATTGTCGATCTTCAGCACGTCGACCTCGATGTCGATCCCGGGCCGATGCGCGTTGACGCCGACCAGCATTTGCTCGCCGGAATCGATGCGCGCCTGCGTGCGTGCGGCGGCTTCCTCAATGCGCAGCTTGGGAATGCCCTGTTCGGTCGCGGCGGCCATACCGCCGAGCGCCTCGACCTCCTCGATATGGGCAAGCGCGCGCGCCGCGAGATCATGCGTCAGCCGTTCGAGATATGCCGAGCCGCCCCACGGATCGATGACGCGCGTGGTGCCGGATTCCTTTTGCAGGATGAGCTGCGTGTTGCGCGCGATCCGTGCCGAGTGGTCGGTCGGCAGCGCCATTGCCTCGTCGAAGGAATTGGTGTGCAGCGACTGCGTGTGACCCTGCGTCGCGGCCATCGCCTCGATCATGGTGCGGATGATGTTGTTGTAGGGGTCCTGCGCCGTCAGCGACCAGCCCGAGGTCTGGCAATGGGTGCGCAGCGACAGCGAGCGCTCGTCCTTCGGCGAAAAATTCTTCTTCATCAACGTCGCCCACAACAGGCGCGCGGCCCGCAGCTTGGCGACTTCCATGAAGAAGTTCATGCCGATCGCCCAGAAGAAGGACAGGCGCGGCGCGAAGCGGTCGATGTAGAGGCCCGCCGCAACGCCAGCACGGGCATATTCGATGCCATCGGCAATCGTATAGGCGAGCTCAAGGTCGGCCGTCGCGCCGGCCTCCTGCATGTGATAGCCGGAGATCGATATCGAATTGAACTTCGGCATGTTCTTAGACGTGTAGGAGAAGATGTCCGACACGATCCGCATCGAGGGCTTTGGCGGATAGATGTAGGTGTTGCGGACCATGAACTCCTTCAGAATGTCGTTCTGGATGGTTCCGGCGAGATCCTTCTGCGCAACGCCCTGTTCTTCGGCCGCGACGATGTAGAGCGCCATGATCGGCAGCACCGCGCCGTTCATCGTCATCGACACCGTCATCTCGCCGAGCGGAATGCCGTCGAAGAGCTGGCGCATGTCGAGAATGGAATCGATGGCGACGCCCGCCATTCCGACGTCGCCGGCAACGCGCGGATGGTCGCTATCATAGCCGCGATGCGTGGCAAGATCGAAGGCGACCGACAGCCCCTTCTGGCCAGCGGCCAGATTGCGCCGGTAAAAGGCGTTGGATTCCTCTGCCGTCGAGAAGCCGGCATATTGCCGGATCGTCCAGGGCTGCTGGACATACATGGTCGGGTATGGGCCGCGCACAAAGGGCGGCAGGCCCGGATAGGTGTCGAGATGCGGCAACTCCTTGAGGTCGCTTTGATTGTACAAATGCTTGGCGACAAGGCCTTCCGGCGTCGTCCGTTGGCCTTTGACCTCGACGGGTGCGCGGCGCGGCGGGACCCAGCCGATCTGGCTGAAATCGGGGATCAAGAGGCGACTCCGATCGATTGGTCGATGCGGACCGGAAACAGCGGCTCGCAGACGGCAACGCCTTCGGTGAAGGCGGGCCGCCGTTCCGCAGCCAACGTCTCGACCGGACGTTCGCTTTTCAGCGGGTAGAGCGTGGTGCCGATGATGCTCCGCTCGCCTGCCCGGTAGGCCGCATTGCGCTGCGCTGCCGCGGCGTGAACGCGCTTCTGGATATGTCCGTCCCGAAGGCTGGACAGGATGCCGCCCTCGGCCTCGATTGTTTGCAATTCCGCCCAGGCAATCTCGCAGAGTTCGGCGGTCAGCGCTTCGACCGCGCCGGAACCATAGGCGGGATCGGCGACATGATCGACATGGCTTTCATTGGCCATGATCAGCTGCGCGTTGCGGGCAACGCGACGCGCAAACCCCGCCGGCAAACCATGCGCGATCGTGTGCGGCAGGATCGATATCGAATCGGCACCGCCGGACGCCGCGGCAAAGCAGGCAATCGTGGTGCGCAGGATGTTGGTCTCCGGATCCATCGCCGTCATCATGCGAAACGACGTCTCGGCATGGATATTGGCCGTGGAATTGGGAATCGAGCAGGCCTCCTGCACCCGTGCCCAGAGCCTGCGCAGCGCCCGCACCTTGGCCATCGACAGCAACTGGTCCTGGTCGACGCTGAGCGCAAAGCCGATATGGGGTGCGGCATAGACAAGCGGCTGCCGCGCCGTCTCGAACATTCTGAGGTAGGAAACCGCCGAAGCCAGCATGATGCCAAGCTCTTGCGCTTCCGTCGCGCCGGCGTTGTGGAACACACGCCCGTCCGCTTCCAGCAGCACGCCTGGAACGCCCATCGAGAAGAAATGCGCCAGCGATTGCGGCATCGAGGCCTGCAATGCCTCGATCGACATGCGCAGCCGGCCGGTTCCGGCGAAGATTGCGGCCGGATCGATGCCGAAGGAGAGGTTGAGCTTTGCCGGGTCGGACCGGCGCTTACTCAGGAACGCCACCAGCCAGTCGGCCACGGCGCGGCTCCAGGGATGGGCGTCGATGCGAACCTGGATGCGGTTGAGCGGTACGCCGTCCAGCACCGTCTCCAGCGCTTTAGCCGTTCTCGGCAGGCCGTAGCCGAACGCGTTCGGTGCGCCTTCGAAGACAAGCGACAATCCCGTCGCGCCTTGTGCCACGTCCTCCAGAGCCTGGGTCCTGGCGCGGTCGATATCCGGATCGTCGATGCGCTGGCTGACGATCCAGGGCGATTTTGGATTTGCGCGCACGATCGGTTCCGCCGCGGTGCTGCGGTCGTAGAGCGGTTCGATGCGGATGTTGTCGTCGGTATGCGAGACCAGCTTCTCCTCGAAGGATGCGCCGGCCAGCGCCTTTTCCGCCAGGGCCAGCCATCGCTGGCGCTCGGCGTTCTCGGGTTCGACATCCCTGGTCAAGGCTCCGGCACCCATCCGTTTTCCTCGTTTTATGCGGCCACACCAGCCTGGAGCAATTCAGTCTAGGGTCCCCGGTCCGATATCGCAATGCAATGCGCTTTCAGCGGCCGAATTCGATCCATCAGATATAGGTCGACCTGCGTGGACGAACCATGAACGATTGCCAAACACCTGCAAAATTCGCAAGCTCCAAAAAGCCGATTTTTAGGATCGGCATTGTCGCTGTGCAACGGCCTCACTATACCTGCGGCAAGGCCACTGGCTTTAACACATCAGTTTGCGGAGACCGGACATATGGCTGACGACACCAGTATTTTCATCGGCGCCAGCCGCAAGCCCGACGACAGCTATCAACGTGCCGAGCAGCTGTTGCTGCAATATGGGAACCGTCATGGTCTGGTGACGGGCGCCACCGGTACCGGCAAGACCGTCACCTTGCAGATACTGGCCGAAGGTTTTTCCAACGCCGGCGTGCCGGTTTTCTGCGCCGACATCAAGGGTGATCTGTCGGGCATCGCAATGATGGGCACGGCGCAGGATTTCCTCGTCAAGCGGGCCGCACAGGTCAAGCTCGACCCGTATGACTTCCAGGAATTTCCGGTCATCTTCTGGGACCTGTTCGGCGAACAGGGTCATCCGATCCGCGCCACGGTCTCGGAAATGGGCCCGTTGCTGCTGTCGCGCCTGATGAACCTGACCGAGGCGCAGGAAGGCATCATGAACATCGCCTTCCGTCTGGCGGACGAGGAAGGCCTGCTGCTGCTCGATATGAAGGACCTGCAGGCGCTGCTCGCCAACATCGCCGAGCGCGCCGACGAGATCGGCTCGCGCTACGGCAATGTAACGAAGCCCTCGGTCGGGGCCATCCAGCGCACGCTGCTGGTCCTGGAGCAGCAGGGCGCGGCAAACTTCTTCGGCGAGCCGGCACTGCGCATCGCCGACATCATGCGCACCACCCGCGACGGGCGCGGCGCCATCAGCGTGCTTGCCGCCGACAAGCTGATGATGAACCCGCGGCTCTACGCGACCTTCCTGTTGTGGCTCATGTCGGAACTGTTCGAGGTGCTGCCGGAAGTCGGCGACCCCGACAAGCCGAAGCTGGTGTTCTTCTTCGACGAGGCGCATCTTCTGTTCGACGAAGCACCCAAAGTGCTGATCGATCGCGTCGAACAAGTGGTCCGTCTGATCCGCTCGAAAGGCGTCGGCGTCTATTTCGTCACGCAGAACCCTTTGGATATCCCTGAAAAAGTTCTCGCCCAGCTCGGCAATCGCGTACAGCACGCGCTGCGCGCCTATACGCCGCGTGAGCAGCAGGCAGTGAGGACGGCGGCCGAAACGTTCCGGCCAAATCCCGATTTCGACTGCATGACCGCCATCACCCAGCTCGCCACCGGAGAGGCGCTGGTCTCGACGCTTGAGGCCAAGGGTATTCCGTCCATGGTGCAGCGGACGCTGATCCGCCCGCCATCCTCGCGGCTTGGGCCTATAACGGTGGCCGAGCGACAAAAGCTGATCCAGGAAAGCCCGGTCGCCGGTCAGTACGATCAGGTCGTCGATCGTGAATCAGCCTTCGAGATGCTGCAGAAAAAGGCCAAGGACGCGCAGGATGCCGAAGAGCAGGCGCAGCAGGCCGGCAGCGGCGGCTCGCGCTGGACCATCCCGGGCTTCGGCAATGACGATCCGGCACCGCAATCGGGTGGCAGGCGCGCGCCTGCGCCGCGCCCGTCCAATCGCCAGACCGTGGCCGAGGCGGCGATCAAGTCGGTGGTGCGATCCGTCGGCTCGTCGGTAGGCCGGGCGATCGTGCGCGGGATATTGGGCAGCTTATCGAGGGGGCGTTAGGACTTGAGACAGCGGCGTTGCCGCTGCCTCGTTGGCTCAGAAGATCGAGTCGGTGATTGCCTTCACGGGGCCGAGCAGCACCGATCCGTCCGGCACACCGGCATCGATCGGAATAGCCTTGCGGTTGGCCGTCGCCACTACCGGCTGGCTGGCGTCGCTGGTCACGACGACCGGGGTCTTCGACGGCACGCGATCATAGAGGTCGATGATGTCCTGATTCATCAGGCGCACGCAGCCTGACGAGACCGACTTGCCGATCGACTTCCATTCCGGCGAGCCGTGCAGGCGGTAGAGCGTGTCCACGTTGCCCTGGAAGAGATAGAGCGCACGCGCGCCGAGCGGGTTCTTCAGCCCGCCGGGCATGCCGCCATTGTCGGCGCTGTATGGCTTCAGTTCCGGCTGCCGGGCGATCATTTCATCCGGCGGCGTCCACTTTGGCCATTTCTGCTTCCACTGGACGACGGCATCGCCGGACCATTCGAAGCCGGCGCGGCCGAGACCGACACCATAACGGATTGCCTGGCCGCCCGGGCGAACCAGGTAGAGGAAATGGCCGGTGGTATCGACGACGATTGTTCCCGGCTTCTGCCCGGTCGGGTCGGGAACGATCTGGCGCAGGAACTGCGGATCGATCCTGTCGAAGGGGATGGCCGGCAAATCGAAGCCGCCATCGCTGACGGCCGCGTACATCGTCGCGTAGTCGGCGAACGGCGGCTCGACATAGGTTGGCGGCGGGGGTTCAACCGGCCCCGGTCCGGTGGTCGCACATGCTGAAACCGCGATCGAGGCGGCGCCCAGTGCTGCGGCGTTGAGAAAGCCGCGACGGCTCAGGCGATAGGATTCGATTTCGGTTTTGGACATGGTTGCCTTCTTTAAGTCTCAAATCGCAACAAAGCGTCAATGCGCCGACCGTTGCGCGGGTGCCTGACAACACCTGGGGCGATAGGCGGTTCCGATTCTGGCCCGAACGTGGACAAACAAAGGCGAAGCTGTGACCGCGTCGCCACTGTGGCGCCAGGGACACAGGTGCGTCTCAGCTGCCTGGCACCAAAGCTTCGAGCGACGGCAGGATCAGGGCCGGCGGGAAGTCCCGGTATTCTTCGGGCTGGTTGGAACGGTTGATCCACACCGTGCGAAAACCGAATTTGGTGGCGCCTGCGATATCCCAGCGATTGGAGGACTGGAAGGAAACCGCGCCGGGGTAGAGGCGCCAACCGGTGGCGACCATGTCGTAGACCGCCGGATCGGTCTTGAAGCGCTGGACCGTATCGACGGAATAGATATCGTCCAGAACCTGGTCGAGCGCGGCGGATTTGACCGCTGCCTGCAGCATTTCGGGCGAGCCGTTGGACAGGATCGCCAGTCTCGCTCCCGAAGCCTTGAGCGCCTTGAGCACGGCCGGCACTTCCGGATAGCAATCCAGCCGCCAGTAGGCATCCAGCAATGTCGCCTTGAGGCCGGGATCGGCCGAGGGAACTTTGCGCAGGGCGAAATCGAGCGCCTGTTCGGTCAACTGCCAGAAATCGGCATAGGCGCCCATCAGCGTGCGCACCCAGGAATATTCGAGCTGCTTGGCGCGCCAGATCTCGGACAACAATTGGCCCTCCGGCCCAATCCGATCGGCATGACGGCGCACGGCGGCATGCACGTCGAACAGCGTGCCATAGGCGTCGAAGACATAGGCGGCGTATTGCATGACAACAGTTTTGAGGGCAGGCGCGACAAGGTGCAAGCCTTGATTGCAGTGGCTCCGGCGCTGGCCTCAACAAAACTCCTCGATGCCGGTTGACGGCGCCCGCCAAAGCATCTTCCAATGGCTGTCACAACAGACCGATTGAGACGGGACAACACGATGACACTGGCGGCTGCGGCGCAATCCGCGACATGGACTTTCGTCGATGGTGATTGGCACGAGGGCAATGTCGCCATTCTGGGGCCGCGCAGCCACGCCATGTGGCTCGGCACCAGCGTGTTCGACGGCGGCCGCTGGTTCGAGGGCGTCGCGCCTGACCTTGATCTTCACGCCGCCAGGGTGAATTCTTCGGCGATTGCACTCGGTCTCAAGCCGTCGATGACCGCTGACAAGATCGTTGGGCTGACGTGGGATGGGTTGAAGAAATTCGACGGCAAGACGGCGGTCTATATCAGGCCGATGTACTGGGCCGAGCATGGCGGCTATATGGGCGTGCCGGCCGATCCCGCATCGACCCGCTTCTGCCTTTGCCTCTATGAATCGCCGATGATCCCGCCGACCGGCTTTTCGGTGACCGTGTCGCCGTTCCGGCGCCCGACCATCGAAACCATGCCGACCAACGCCAAGGCCGGCTGCCTCTACCCCAACAACGGCCGCGCCATTCTCGAAGCCAAGATGCGTGGCTTTGACAACGCAATGGTGCTCGACATGCTGGGCAACGTCGCCGAGACCGGAACCTCGAACATCTTCCTGGTCAAGGACGGCCATGTGCTGACTCCGGCGCCGAACGGCACCTTCCTGTCCGGCATCACCCGCTCGCGCACGATGATGCTGCTTGGCGAATATGGCTTCAAGACCACCGAAAAGACGCTGTCGGTGCGCGATTTCCTCGAAGCGGACGAAATCTTCTCGACCGGGAACCATTCCAAGGTGGTGCCGATCACGCGTATCGAGGATCGCAATCTGCAGCCCGGTCCGGTGGCCAAGAAGGCGCGCGAACTCTATTGGGATTGGGCGCATTCGACTTCCGCCGCCTGAGCGGATAAAAAGGCGATCGGCGCTTCATTCCGGAGTTGCCCCAACCCATTCCAGACCTATCTTAGTCCGGTATCGACACCGGATTTTTCCACGAGGGAGTACTATCGATGGCTTTTGAATTGCCCGCTCTGCCTTACGACTATGAGGCGTTGCAGCCTTACATGTCGAAAGAGACGCTGGAATATCACCACGACAAGCACCACAAGGCCTATGTCGACAACGGCAACAAGCTCGCTGCCGAGGCCGGCTTGGGCGATCTGTCGGTCGAAGAGGTGGTCAAGCAGTCGTTCGGCAAGAATGCCGGCCTCTTCAACAATGCCGCCCAGCACTACAACCACATCCATTTCTGGAAGTGGATGAAGAAGGGCGGCGGCGGCAACAAACTGCCGGGCGCCCTGCAGAAGGCGGTCGATAGCGATCTCGGTGGTTATGACAAGTTCAAGGCCGACTTCATTGCCGCCGGCACGACGCAGTTCGGCTCCGGGTGGGCCTGGGTTTCGGTCAAGGACGGCAAGCTGGCGATCTCGAAGACGCCGAATGGCGAGAACCCGCTCGTCCATGGCGCGTCGCCGATCCTCGGCGTCGATGTCTGGGAACACTCCTACTACATCGACTATCGCAACGCCCGGCCGAAATATCTCGAGGCGTTCGTCGACAGCCTGATCAACTGGGACCACGTGCTGGAGTTGTACGAAAAGGCCAAGTGATCGATTTTCAGAAAAGCCCCGGCATCTGAACTGGCCCCCGAAGGTTGATGTCCAACTTTCGGGGGCCAGTTCACATCCCCGGGGCTTTTCTTTTTCTGCGTCTAAGTTCCCGCAACAGCAAAAGTTTGCCAAAAAATCATCCAGGGAAGGGAATTTTCCCCCTGTAGCATCCGTTAACGTCCTGTTCCGAAACGCCTTCATCACGGAGCCAATTGAATGAGAAAGCTTGTTATCGCCATCTCTATGCTCGCCCTCGCGGCGTCGGCGGCCTTTGCCGACCCGATCCTCGATCGGCAGGCTCTGATGAAGGAACGCGGAAAGATCGCCGGCGGCCTGTCGAAAGTGGTCAAGGGCGAGGAGCCTTTTGACGCCGCGGCGGTGCTGACGTCACTGCAGGCCTTGCAAGCGAATGAGGAGAAATTGGATGTCGACGCGCTGTTCCCGGCAGGCAGCGACACCGGCGATACCACGGCGTCGCCGAAGATTTGGGAAGACATGGCTGGCTTCAAGGCCGCCAACGACAAATATCTGGCCGACATCAAGGCAGGGATCGCCGCCGCTCCTGCCGATGTCGATGCGTTGAAGACGCAGTTTGGCACCATCGCGTCCAATTGCGGCACCTGCCACCAGACCTATCGGGTGAAAAAAGGCTGATAGCGGGCGATGCCCTGGCTGAAAAAACTCGTCGGCGCCCTCGTCGTTCTGGGCGGCGTCGGCGCGGCTGCCGGGTGGGTTCTGTCGGCACCGGTGAGGCTCGACGGTGAGACCCAGGTCAAGCTCGGTCCTGGCGACGCGGCCAAGGGCAAGCGCATTTTCTATGCCGGCGGTTGCACCTCCTGCCATGCAAAGCCGGGCTCGCAGGGCGATGCGCGGCTTCAACTCGTGGGTGGGCTCGAACTCAAGACGCCGTTCGGAACCTTCGTCCCGCCCAACATCTCGCAAGATCCCAAGGACGGCATCGGCGCGTGGTCGGTCGAGGACCTCGCCAACGCCATGCTGAAGGGTGTCTCGCCCTCGGGCGAGCATTTCTATCCGGCATTTCCCTACGCATCCTACGCGCGCATGAATCCGGCCGACATTGCCGATCTCTACGCCTTCCTGAAGACGCTGCCGGCGGTCGCCGGCAAGGCCCCGGCCAATTCGCTCGGTTTTCCCTTCAACATTCGTCGCGGCATCGGCCTGTGGAAACTGCTCTACCTCAGCGACCAGCCGGTCGTTGCGTTTGTCGAAGGCACGCCAAATCCGGTGATGGCCGGCCGCTATCTGGTCGAAGGGCCAGGCCATTGCGGCGAATGCCACACGCCGCGCGACCTTGCGGGCGGCACGAAAAAGAGCGAATGGCTGGCCGGTGCCGTGGCTGCCGAAGGCAAGGGCATCGTGCCCAACATCACATCGGGCGAGGGTGGTATCGGCAATTGGTCGGAAGCCGACATCGCCAACTACCTCGAAACCGGCTTCACGCCTGACTTCGATTCCGTCGGCGGCGCCATGGTCGACGTGCAGCGCAACATGGCCCAATTAGCGCCGGAGGACCGTGCGGCCATCGCCGCCTATCTCAAGGCAATACCGCCGCATCCAAACGGCTATCCGGCGCGCAAGAAGACGACGACCTAGTCTTCGGATGACAGGTGGCGGTCGCCGAGAAAGTCGAAGCCTGTTTCGAAGAAGTGGTTGTAGTTGCAGGTCAACTCCTCGCCGGGAGCGATGTCGCGCAAGGCGTAGGTCTCCTCGGGCGAGGAGACATCGCAATTCGGCTCGTCGTCATGGTTCATGTAGCGCGCGTCGTCGGCTTCGAAGACGATGTAATTCGGATCGCGCCGGTCGGGATAGGAGTAGCGGTCGAGATAGTTCTTCACCGGCCCGGCTTCGCGCTCATAAGTCTCGACCTCGATGAGCCGGTCGAACCGTGGATCCAGCTTCCAGATCAGCGTGCCGCGGGGAATGGCGTTCTTGGCAAAGACGCCGATGCCCTGGATGGGCGATTTGTCGAGATAGACGTCGACGAGCAGCATGACGGACCTTTATGCGATTGGGGCTGTCGGGGCTTGGGAAAGGCCGCGCACTGGGTAGCGCGCGGCCATCGCAATTGCGAGTGAAATGAGCAGCGCGGAATTCAAAAAATCATGATCGCCAGCACGACTGACAGACCTCGCCTCTCTCCCGTCAGCGCTGCTGCAGCGCGAGCCGAACACCCAGGGCACAGTAGATGCCGCCAACAATTTTGCCTTGCCATCGCAGCACCGTCGGATTTCGGCGCAGGAACGCGCCGAGCCGCCCGGCGCTCAAGGCAAAGACGACCGTGCTGAAAAGGCCAAGCATGACGAAGATGATCCCCAATGTGGTCAATTGGAGCATCGCCGATCCGTTTTCAGGCCGCACGAACTGAGGCAGGAAAGCGAGAAAGAAAAGCGCGGTCTTGGGGTTGAGCACTTCAGTCAGGACAGCCTGTCGAAACGCCTTGCCGGCGGAGATCGCGAGCCCACCGGCAGCCGGATCGGCCGGTATCTTCTCGATGATCGCGCGAATGCCGAGATAAACCAGGTAGGCCGCGCCGATGTATTTTACGAGGCTGAACAGCGTCGCCGACGTGGCGATGATCGCCGAAATGCCGACCATCGCCATGACGGTGTGAAAAACATCGCCGGCCGCGATCCCGGCGCCGGTCGCGATGCCAACCTTGGTCCCCGAACTCGTTGCCCGGGCGATCGTCAGCAGGGTGGCGGGGCCTGGAATGAAGACGAAGCCAAGCACGACCGCGATGTAAGCGATCAAGGTGGTGGGATCGATCATTTGTGGGTTGCTCCTGCAATATGTGCCTTGCCCGTCACCTTCAGCGCAAACGAATAGGTGTAGGCGATCTCTTCCAGCCGTGAAAACCGGCCGGAGGCACCGGCGTGTCCGGAATCCATGTTGATCTTGAACAGCACCGGATTGTCGCCGCTCTTGCGGTCGCGCAGCCGCGCCACCCATTTGGCCGGTTCCCAATAGGTGACACGCGGATCGGTGAGGCCGGCCAGCGCCAGGATCGGCGGATAGTCGAGCGCGGCGACATTGTCATAGGGCGAGTAGGCGGCGATATTCCGGTAATCGTCGGCGGACGCGATAGGATTGCCCCATTCCGGCCATTCCGGCGGCGTCAGCGGCAGGCTGGCGTCAAGCATCGTGGTCAACACATCGACGAACGGAACCTCGGCGACGATGCCGCCGAAACAATCCGGCGCCATGTTGGCGATGGCGCCCATCAGCATGCCGCCGGCCGAACCGCCTTGCGCGACGATGCGCTCATGCGCCGTATAGCGCTCGGCAACAAGGTGGCGCGCACAGGCAATGAAATCCGTGAACGTATTCATCTTCTGCGCCCGCTTGCCGTCATCGTACCAGCCATAGCCCTTGTCCTTGCCGCCGCGGACGTGGGCGATGGCGAAGACAAAGCCGCGGTCGACCAGCGAGAACCAGTTGGTATTGAAAGCGGCCGGCACGGTGATGCCATAGGAACCGTAGCCGTAAAGCAGGCACGGCGCGGATCCATCCAGCGGCGTGTCGCGGTGATGCAAGAGCGAGATCGGTACCAATTCGCCGTCGCTGGCCGGCGCCATAAGCCGCCGCGTGACATAGTGGTCCGCGTCATGGCCGGACGGCACTTCCTGGGTCTTGAGCAGCACCCGCTCGCGGGTGCGCATATTGTAGTCGAACACCTGGGCCGGCGTTGTCATCGACGAATAGGAAAAGCGCATGATCTCGGTGTCGTACTCATAGGAACCCGACAGGCCGAGCGAGAAAGCCTCCTCGTCGAGGGACAGAAGGTGCTCTTCGCCGCTGCTGCGGTCGCGCACGACAATGCGCGGCAGGCCTTCCTTGCGTTCGAGCCGGACCATGTGGTCCCTGAAGCCGATCACCGACAGGATCAGCCGGCCGGGTTCATGCGGCACCAGTTCCTGCCAGTTGGCGCGGACCGGATCGCTCGCCGGCGCCGTCATGATCTTGAAATCCTTGGCGCCGTCGGCGTTGGTCAGGATGAAGAAGATGTCGCCGCTTTCTTCCAGATCGTATTGAAGGCCAACCTCGCGCGCCGAGACCAGTTTCGGTTCGGCAAACGGGTCGCTGGCGCGCATCAGGCGGTATTCCGACGTCTCGTGATCGTTGATGCCGATCATGATCCATTCGTTGTTGCGGGTGCCGTCGACATACATGAAGAAGCCGGGATCGGTTTCCTCATAGATCAGCCGGTCGCTTTCCGGGCTGGCGCCCAGCGCATGGAACAGCACCTTGGACGGGCGGTGGTTGGGGTCGAGACGCGTGTAGAAGAAGCCGTCATTGCCGGCGTTCCAGACGCCTGAACCGCCGGTGTCGGAAATCTGGTCGGCAAGCTCCTTGCCATCGGCAAGGTCACGCACGCGAAGCGTGTAGAATTCGGAGCCCTTGTCGTCGAATGCCCACAAGAGCTTGGTGTGGTCGGCCGAGTGATCGACGCCGCCAAGGCGGAAATAGGCCTTGCCCGCGGCCTCCGCGTCGCCGTCGAGCAGGATATGCTCGGCGCCCCCGTCACGCGCCATGCGGAAATAGCGCGGCTGTTCGCCGCCAAGCTTGAAGGACGAACCATAGGCATAGGGTCCATCCTTCATCGGCACGGAAGAATCGTCTTCCTTGATACGGCCCTTCATCTCCTTGAAAAGCTGCTTTTGCAGCTCGACCGTGTCGGCCATCAACTTTGACTGGTAGACATTCTCTGCCTCCAGCTCAGCGCGGATCCCCGCATCGAGCAATGACGGGTCCCGGAACATCTCCTGCCAGTTGTCGGCCCGCAGCCAGGCATAGTCGTCGGTTCGTGTTATGCCGTGATGCGTGTCGAAAACCGGCCGCTTCTCGGGCGTTGGCGGGCTGACGATCGGAAATGCGGATGTCTTGGTCATTGCGTCTCGCTTTAGAAGAATCTTGAATGGCGAATGAACACGCTGATCAGGGCGGGTTCAAGAGCCGCAGCGCATGGGTTGTGCCGGCTCCAGGAGATGAGCCGGGAGGAGAGATGATGACTATTTGGTCTCGGACTGCCGCGGCTTTCGCCGTTGCTTCGCTAACTCTGGCCTTTGCCGGCCAGTCTCATGCGACCGTATTCGCGGCTTGGCAAGTGGCCAATGTACCGTTCGGCGACACGCTCAATGTGCGCAAATACCCTTCGGATACGTCCCAGAAGCAGGCAGCATACCCCAACGGGACCGTTCTGCAGATGACCGGACGATGCACCGGCGGGATAAACCTGCTCGACATCGCCAACCAGCCGACGTGGAAGCAGAAACAGACGGTTCGCTATCGCTGGTGCGAAGTCTGGCATGACCCGGCCCAGAACGGCAACTTCGTCATCGGGTGGGCCTACGGCAAATACATCACCCCGCATTGATTATGCGGCGGCGATCAATCGATCCGGTCGGATGACAGGCATGTCGCCTGATTGCTTTGCACAGGACGACGGCAACCTGTGGTTTTGTGGACAGATATGAACAACCAAGCTTGCGCGTGCAGTAGCCAAGAAAAATCAAGCATTGAAGCCTGATTTGTGAGTTACCACGAATGTAACGGCGAGCTGACGTTGCGTCAGCCGTTGCTGGTTGGCGCGAGAAATATCGATAAATTACACAATGCACGAAAGATTGAAGCTGATCGGCGAATAATTGATCAGCATCGTTCAATATAGCGCAAAGGGTGAATTGACTTACTTTGTGCGCAGGCTCATTGATATGCCCGTGACGCGAATCGCAGAAGCTCTAGCTGCACAAATTCGTGCAATGCCCTGGTTGTAAAAAAGGGCGCAGATCGAAGTAACTCTTGTTGGGGCCTGAAAACCATGGATATTGTCGAAACACCTTCCAGAAACAGCGATGCGCTGATCGAATTGACCGCCGACGTGGTGGCCGCCTATGTCAGCAACAACCCCGTGCCGGTCGGCGAATTGCCGAACCTGATATCCGATGTCCATGCTGCGCTTGGCCGAGTGGGCGGAACCGCCGAACAGCCGCCTGCCGACAAGCAGAAGCCGGCGGTCAACCCGAAGCGCTCGGTCCATGACGACTACATCGTCTGCCTTGAAGACGGTAAGAAGTTCAAGTCGCTGAAGCGCCATTTGATGACCCACTATGACCTGACGCCGGATCAGTATCGCGAAAAGTGGAACCTCGACCCGACCTATCCGATGGTTGCACCCAACTATGCCGCTGCCCGCTCCCAGTTGGCCAAGAAGATGGGCCTCGGCCGCAAGCGCAAGGCGCGGTAATCGCTGCTAGCCAGATTGATCGACTTCAACGGCGCCTTCGGGCGCCGTTTGATTTTGCACGGGCGGCAACGTGCCGTAGCTTGATGGGCTATCAGGCGGTCTGCTTGAGCGCCGCCTCCGCGTCGCGCTTGATGCGCTTGACCATCGAGCGAAGGCCGTTGGCGCGCTGCGGCGACAGATGCTCGTCGAGGCCGAGTTCTTTCAATGTCGCTTCCGCGTCGGTCTTCTGGATCTCGCTGGCGGTCCTGCCGGAAAACAGCGCCAGCATGATCGCGACCAGCCCACGCACGATATGAGCGTCCGAATCGCCGGTGAAGGTGACGACCGGATCGGCTCCAGGCCGCTGTTCGGTGGTCAGCCAGACCTGGCTTACGCAACCCGGAACCTTGTTGGCGGCATTGCGCTGCTCGTCCGGAAACGGCGGCAGTGCCTCGCCGAGTTCGATGACGTAACGATAGCGGTCTTCCCATTCCTCAAGGAACGAAAAATCGTCGCGGATCGTCTGGATCGTGGTTGTCATGGGCCGGATATAGTGACGCGGCGCCGCCGCGTCACGGAAAAAACAAGGACACCGCGGGCGTCGAGAGGGCAGACAGCCCGCGGCGCGCCGTCGAAACGGCTTAATTCTGCGCCGGAAGGGTGACTGTCTCGGGCAAGACGACTTCCTCCGGCACGCTGCCGGTCATCGTCGATGTGTCAGGGCCGGCGGCGGACTTGTCGTCCAGCATCGCTGCCGCGATCTTGGCGGTCTCCTTGGCGCGGGCGCTGATGGTGTGCATCGCCGACTTGCCGGTCTCGCAGACATCGGGCTTGCGTTCGCAAATGCCGGCGATGTCGCCAACCGCTTCGCGTGCCGCAAACAGGGCCTGGATCGGGCCGACGCTTTCGCGGCCCGTTTCATCGGGACCAACAGTCAGCGGCAGCGCCAGCAGCACCAGCGAAAACCAGAAAGCCATTCTTATCAGGAAGACCATACCCTTGCCCTCTCGTCGTGACCGGATCATGCATCCATATGGCATGACCTCTTTTGTAGGCAGGATGTTGGCACACAGGCGCAAAGGACGGCTTGCGGGCAAAGTGAGAATTTTCCTCAAATTTTAGGTAAATTCGAAATGAGTCGTTATGCAATCGATTTGCCTCAAATCCGAATGATTTCTCTTAACGCGAGATAACCATCTATCTCCATGCTTTTCCTGCTTTTTGAAAGCCGGGAGTCCGGGCTCTGCGTGCAGCCACCCGACGGGCACGGGTCGGCGAATAACCCTCCGTTTACTATGGCTGCATTTGCCCGGGCTTTCGGCTGCCGGCATCCCGATATTTGCCGCAAGCCGAGGCCTTGGTCGACCCTGCCTTATCCATTCCTTAAACGCTGGATGCGAATTTCAGAGCCAACCAGAACGATCTGCAAAGCAGAGCTGTCCACGACGATTACGGGTGCGTTGAGTTGAGTTCAATCAAGGCCAGATACGTTGAATTGCCTGGCGCGATTGCCGCCGGTTGCGAACGTATGGTCCATCCGTCCATCCTTGGGCAGAGCGACCGCGAGCGCCAGCGCCGCTTCATCGGGGTCATGCTCGCCGCTCCTTTCTTTGCCGCTGGTGCCGCGGTCACGCTGGTCACTTCAGGCATGGGCGCCGCCGTCACCATGGCCGCCATCTTCGCGGCGTTTGGCCTGTGCTGGTTCGTCGCCTTGCTGGTGGCGGCGACCGGCAAGATGGCGATTGCAAGTCAGCTCGCCCTGGCAGTGGCGGGCATTGCTCTCGGCAGTCTCATTGCCGCCGCGGGCGGGCTGAGTTCGCCTGTCGCCATGCTTGTCGTGGCGCTGCCATTCGAAGCCTGGTGGATCGGCGCCTCGCGGCGTGCAGCACTTTGGGGAGCCGTATCGGCCGCTGCCGCCATCCTGGCTCAGCCTCTGGCTGGAACGGTGTTCCCGTTCGCAGGAGTGCAGATTGCTGCGTGGCACTGGCTGGTGCCGTTGGCCTGGGCGCTCACACTGATGCCGCGTGCGTCGGTGTTTCGCGACACCGCCGATGCGGCCGATGTCGTGAACACTGCCGATCGACTTGAAGACATTATTGATGCGGTGGTCTTGCGCGTCGCCCGCCATGGCGAAGTTCTGGACGCTTCGCCAAAGGCGCGCACGCTTCTAAAATTGCCGGCCGAACTGCTGTCTGGAAACGGCTTCTTCGATCGCATTCATCTCTCGGATCGCGTCTCCTATCTCAGCGCCCTGGCCGACATGCGCGACGGTGCGCTGTCGCGCCGGCTCGAATTGCGCATCAGGCTGCCTCAGAACGGCAACGGCCAAAATGACAATCGCTTGGCGGCAGACAATTATCGGCCGTTCTCGCTCGATCTGGTGCGCGGTGAGGAACAGGGCGACGTCTTCACGCTTGTCCTGCGCGAGAATGACGAGATTGCCCGGCTGCGCGAGGATCTGGCGGCGGCCAATGAGGCGGCCGCGTCCGCCGAGGTGGCGAAGGGGCGCTTCCTGGCGGTGGTGAGCCATGAACTGCGCACGCCGTTGAATGCCATCATCGGCTTCTCGGACATGCTGCTGCATGAGATGTTCGGCGCCTTCAAGGATCCGCGCCAGAAGGAATATGTCGGTCTGGTGCGGGATTCGGGCCAGCATCTGCTTGCCGTCGTGACTTCGATACTCGACGTGTCCAGGATTGAATCGGGTGCCTATGCGACCGAACCGGAGCCGTTCCGGTTCGCGGAAGCGGTCGATATGTGCCAGTCGATGATGCGGTTGCAGGCGCAGGCCAAGAACATCGATCTGCAGGCGCAGATCGCGCCGGACGCCGGCAACATCAATGCCGATCGACGTGCCGTGCAGCAGATGCTCATCAACCTCGTCTCCAATGCGATCAAGTTCACTCCGGATGGCGGCGATGTCGTCGTCGGTGCCAAGCGGATCGGTTCGCGTCTGCATTTCTGGGTCAGGGACACCGGCATCGGCATAGCTGAGGAGGATTTTGCCAAGCTCGGCAAGCCCTTCATGCAGATCCAGAACGACTACACCCGCCGTTTCGAAGGGACAGGTCTTGGCCTTTCGCTGGTCAAGGGCCTGGTAGCGTTGCACGAAGGCACGATGTCCATCGAAAGCATGCCGGGCGAGGGTACCATGGTGACCATCAGCCTGCCGGTGAACGGACCGAAGGGACATCAGGCGGAGAAGGCCGGCGTGCTGACCATGCCTGTGGCGATGGCGAAAGGGGACAGAAATGGCTCGCTCCGCAAAACAGCCTAAGGCGGTAAAGCGCCGCAGCAATGCCTTTCAGGATGGCGCTGTCGCCGTCGGCGGCATGATCTCGCGCAATCCCGTCTTGGTGGGTGGCTCGACGGCATTCCTGGTGACGCTGTTCTACGTTTCAGCCAATGCCTTGTGGTATCAGCCTTTCCCGCATGCCGGCGCGTTCTTCGCGACCCGCAGCATCGAGGGCTTTCCGCACACGGCGGCCGACGAACCGGAGACGACATTCAACATCGTGCGGCCATCCGGCGCGCCGGCGCCGATCAAGGGCGATCCGGTGGTCGAGCAGGTGCAAGGCATACTGAAGGATCTCGATTTCTATTCTGGAACGGTCGACGGCATTTCCGGACCCAACACGCGCAAGGCCATCCAGGCCTATCAGCAAAAGGTTGGGCTCAACGCGTCCGGCGAGATCGACGCGCTGCTGCTGGATCAACTGGGCGCGACGCCGAAAACCGCTTCCGTCGTACCCAGACCGCAGCCGCGCCCGGATACTCCGGTCGCCGTTCCAGTGTCTTTACAGACGAATTACGGGCAGGCGAATGCCGAGCAGACGAACACCGCGCAGGCGCCCGATGCCCGCATCGTCAAGATCCAGGCCGGGCTCAAGGCATTCGGCAATGACGATATGCAGCTGGACGGCGTCGTCGGCGCGCGCACCAAATCTGCGATCAAGGAATTCCAGTCGCTGTTCGGGCTGCCGCAGACTGGCGAGCCCGACGAGATCGTCTACGTCAAGATGCGTGAGATCGGCCTGACCAACTGACGGCTGAAGCGACGGCTCGCCGAGCGGCTGAAATATCGATAGAGCCCTCTTGTTTCCATGCGTGTCGTTGTCCCAAAACCGGGGCCACTTTTGGTCGACATGCATTAGCGGAGTTCTCACTATGCGCGTCACATCGGATCTGTGGGTCTCGGCCCTGTTGCGCCGGGTTTTCAGCGCCGGCGGATTTGCCGCCGTGGCCAAGCGCGGCGCGACCGAAGCCGGCGCTGTTTTCGTGTTGGCGCGGGGGAGGCTGGGCGAGGTTGCCTTGTTCGGCCCGGCGCCGCAGACCAGCTACGACTCAGCCAAGCCCGACGACCGGTTTTTCAGTCTGCTCGGGGCCGGCAACGATGCCGCCGTGCTCGATGCCAGGCTGGAAAGGGAGAAAAAATTTGATCCCGATATCTGGGTGGTCGAGATCGAGGCTGGCACTGTGCCCGTCGAGGAGCTTATTTCCGTAAAGATGCCCTGAGGCTCGACGAGGCCGCCGCATCGTCGCTGTTCGATGTCGTGCGGATATCGCTGTTTGCGGGTGCTGCGTCGCGAGCCGCCCTTGAAAGGGTTTCCGCTTTCCACAACCGCACCTTGTCCTGGGCCGCCTCGCGATGCAGCAGGCGGTAGCGGTCGAGGAAGGTGCGGATAGCCTGCGGATGCGGGAACTGGTTGGGATAAACGGCAACCGTGACCAGGAATGCCCTGTCCTCGCTGAGGTCGAGCGAGCGCAGAGCGGCAAGCAGCGATGCGTAGTTCTGGTTGGCGGTGAGCGATCGCGCGACCGAGAAATCGATATCGAGCGCGTCGGCGAGCGCGGTGTGGAAGAAGGCGGCATTTCCCGTCAGCGCCGTCTCCCGCAATTTCACATAGGTATCCGCGCCGGTGAAAGGATCGGCGCTCGTCGCCGATGCCTCGTCGCCGGTGCGCATCATGGAACGCAGCCTGCGCCGTGCGCTTTCGGCGGCAGCGCCGGCCACCTGTCCTCCGTTGGGCTCGTCGGCGGCAGGTTCGGTACTCGCAGGCACGATCTTGTCCGCCGCGATGGCGTTCGCTTCTGGCTCCCGCATTCGCACCAGAGTTGGCCTTTCGAGGGCCCTGATCAGATCGGCGATGGTCGGGTTCAGGTCCTTGCGGCGCGCAATGGCGCGCGCATGCGGCAGTCCGTGCCGGCCGATCAGCGCGATGAGATCGATGTTGCTGATGGCGCGTGAGCGGATGAGCAAGGGAGCGGCAATGTCGACCGGTTCCTCGCAGAGGCGGCGCACCAAGGCAGCGGGGGCATATTCGCATTCGGAAAGGGCGGCTGCCACGTAACGGCGAGATTCGACTGAGACATCGTTGAACAGCGGCAGCGTCAGATCTTCGAGCTGGCCGATCTCACGGCGTGAAGGGCGGGTGAGCGAGCAGAATGCCGACACCGCGGCGCGGAACAGCCTTTCGGCCTTTCCCGAGTCTTTCCGTGCCGCGATTTGCCTGAAGTCCGAATATGACACGAAGGATACGCCCGACAACATACACAAGCTTGACCACGCTCGACCGGACTGTGTCGGTTTCGCGAATGCCCCGGTCAGGACACCCTGACCTCTAGACAAAGATCAAGTTAGCGACGATCCGTTAGCGCTCCGTTAACCCTCTGCCGGCCTTAATGATATTTGGAGGCGTTGCGTTGTGCTCCGGGGAAACCGAGAGGAATGCGCGAACCATGGGCATGGTACTGTCTTTCGTGCCGCGAACGGCACCAAGCAATCGAGCAAAGCAAACCGCCGAAATGCCGGCGGCGGTGATCATCTTTCCCGGCATCCGCTACGAGCGGTCTCATACCGGCGAAGTGCGGCCGGTCGATCCCGACACGCCGGGATCGCCAGGGACGAAGCCGGTTCCGCACCACTGAGTTTCGGCAGGCACGGGCATTAGTCCGGGATCATGTCTAGAAGTCCTGCAGCTCGCAGGAACTCTGCTCGAAGAAGCGCGATACGATCGGCTTCCAGCTGTCATCGGGCACGAAGGCGCGGATGACGAAGATGCCTTCCTCGATCGGCGCCTCGACAAAGATCGCTCCCTGAAGCTCCTCGGGAAGGTCCTTGCGCACGTCGATCATCTGCACCGGCGTCAGCACGACGGCATCCAGCACGCCGCCGGTCGCGGTGTGGTCGTTGAAGGAATAGATGTTGTGGCCGCTGCGGTCATAGACCGACACCGACCAGAACGGGACATGTCCAGGCGCCTTGATGCGGACCATGCCTTCGCCCAGGTCGAACCGACACGCCGTTGCGTAAAACAGCGGATCGACGGATTTCACTACGGGCGCGCCACCGGCCTCGGCATCGAGCCGGGTCATCTTGTAGAGATCCGAGGCCATGGACAGCCGCGACCAGGCATCGCGTTCGGAAAACTCAGGCACCAGGAACAGCACGACGATGTGCACGATGCCGGCGCCGAGCAGGCCGAGCAGGACCGCATGAAAAAGCCTGCGCATCGCCGCATGGAAACTACGCATCGCAGTCGACCTTTACGATCCGCGGCAGCGAAACGTCCGACAGGCCGGTGCTGCTGGCAATCGGCGTGTCGTAGAAGGTCAGCACGAAATACATCCTGCCGAAACCGTCGGTCAAAAGCCAGTTGCCCGGCATCGGGTGATGGCCGGCGGAAATGATGACCGAATTGTCAGGCTGGCGCATAACCCCATAGGATTGCAGCGCTGCAAGCCGGGGTTTGCCGGTTTCGACCACGCCGAGCGACTGGTCGGCGGCATAGAGCGTCCAGAACCGTGCTGTCGGAAAACCACCCTCGATCGTGTAGGTGCATTCGCGCTTGAGTTCGCCGCCGCCCGTGTCGCGCTCGGCGACGAAGGACAGCCCTTCGGCGCGGCCGAGCGCAAGCACGCCCTCGCGGGCCACGCGGGCTTTGGAATAGGGATCGGCGGATGGCGTGCCTATATCGGGAAAGGCCGTCCATTGGCCGATCCGGATGGCGCCGACACCATCCTGGACTTTCAGCGCATACCAGACGCTGCCGCCACCGCCGACGATGGCTATGGCAAGCGAAAGCAGTGTCAGGAAGGCATTCTTGAGCATGAGGGGCCGGGACACGAAGAGTTGCCGCTCGGGGATATCGCGGCGTGGGGCCTTGTGGCAAGCGGGCCGATGGATTTGCCCGCCCAAGCCAGTCGGAAAGACCCACCCAGTCGGAAAGGATCACAGTGCCGACAGCGTCTCCGGCGGTTGAGGCGCATCGAGGGCCAGCGGCGACTGGAACAGTTTGGTCATGTCCCTCAACGTCTGCGTGGTCCGGCTGGAGAGTACCGCCGGCCGTTCGGCCGCGGCATCGGCTGCCGCCTGTTCATTCTTCTTTTTCTGCGCTTCCTCGGCCTTGGCCGCGATCTCCTCGTCGACAAAGGGTTTGTCGATGCCGGGGATTGGTTTAAGGTCGATATTCTGGTGCGCGTAGACCATCAGTCGCTGCCACACCATCGCCGGCAGCGAGCCGCCGGTCATGTTCTTGGTCGGCGTGAAGTCGTCGTTGCCCATCCACACTGCCGCCGTGTAGTTGCCGGTGAAGCCGACAAACCAGGCGTCGCGGTAGGATTGCGTCGTGCCGGTCTTGCCGGCGACGACGATGTTGGGAAGTTGGGCCCGCCGCGCCGTGCCCATCACCGGAACCGCCGCCAGCATGGTGTTCATCGATTTCAGTGCCTGCTCCGACAGCACCCGGTGTGGCGGCGGCGCATCCTTGGCAAAATCATAAACCACCTCGCCGGTGCGGGTCACCAGTTGGGAGATGCCGTGCCGGGAGCCGACGAAGCCGTTGTCGGCGAACACGCTGTAGCCGGTCGCCTGGTCCATCACCGTCATGCCCGAGGTGCCGAGCACCATCGTCTTGTGCGCTTCGAGCGGCGACTCCACACCCATCGCCTCGGCCATTGCCTTGATCGGCGGAATGCCGAGATAATCCTTGGCCAGCCGCACCGGCACGGTGTTGATCGACTTGGCCATTGCCATGATCAGCGTGACGTTGCCCGCCGATCCGCCGCTGTAATTGTGCGGCGACCAGGAGCCCCAGCTGATCGGGCCGCCGGAAATGATGGAATTGGGCGTGAAGCCGTGCTCCATCGCCGTGGCATAGACATAGGGCTTGAACGATGAACCGGTCTGGCGCAGCGCCTTGGTGGCGCGGTTGAACTGGCTGGCGCCATAGTCGCGGCCGCCGACGATGGCTCTGACGGCGCCGTTGGTCTCGATGACGACGACCGCACCTTCGGTAACGTTATACTCCTTGCCGAACTGGCGCAGGTGGAACTCCACCGATTCTTCCGCCGCCTTCTGGATATTGGCGTCGAATGTGGTGTGGGCAACGAGCGAATGCTGGCCCGGTTTGGCTATCTTCTTGACCTCGTCGAACGCCCAGTCGAGGTAATAATCCGGGCTCTTCTGTTCGCCGCGATCGACGACGTCGGCCGGGTGCAGCCTTGCCTGCAAAACCTGGCCCTCGGTCATGAAACCGGAATCGACCAGGTTGGACAGCACCACATTGGCGCGCGCACGCGCCGCCGGCAGATTGATGTGCGGCGCATATTTGGTCGGCGCCTTGAACAGACCGGCCAGCATCGCTGCCTCGGCGAGGTTCAGGTCCTTGACGCTCTTGCCGAAATAGAAATCGGCGGCCGCCTCGATGCCGAACGTGCCGCCGCCCATGTAGGCGCGGTCGAGATAGAGCTGCAGGATTTCCTTCTTCGACAGATTGGCCTCGAGCCACAGCGACAGGAAAGCTTCCTTGATCTTGCGCTCCAATGTGCGCTCATTGGTGAGGAACAGGTTCTTGGCCAGCTGCTGGGTGATGCTGGAGCCGCCCTGGACGACGGAATTCGCCCGCACATTCTCGAAGATCGCGCGTGAAAGGCCCAATACATCGATGCCGTAATGGTCGAAGAAGCGGCGATCCTCGGTGGCGAGAACCGCCTTGATGACGTGATCGGGCATCTCGTCGACCGGCACCGAATCGCGCTGGATGATGCCGCGCTGGCCGATCTCGTTGCCGTAGCGGTCGAGGAAGGTGACGGCGAAGTCGCCCTGGGCGCGCCAATCGCCGGCTGTATCCTGGAAAGCCGGAATGGCCAGCGCCAGCATCACCACAATGCCGCCGGCACCGAGGGTAAAGCCTTCGCTCAACAGTTCGATGATGCCGCGGCGCCAGCCGCTGACACGGAAGCGCCGCGAGAAGATCGTCGCGGATTCCCAGAATTGGCGCGCCTTGAAACCGATCTCGTAGAGCGAGGAATCGATCCACGCGTCGAGCGCCAGCAGCCGGGTGGCGATCGGACCTCTTCTCTTGCGTGGTTCAGGACTGGCCATTCGGAATCCGGCTAGCGATCGCACGACCTGAGGACCGCAAATCGGCAATTTCAGGGCGATGCACCGTCCCGACTATTCATCCATTTTGCCGACACCTACAAGGGCGGCGAGGACACAGCTGCACGGTTTGTTGGTGCAAGGGCAGGGGGCAGGCATGAATGGCGACCGCCGCCGCCTCGAAACCGGGCGCCTCGAGCTCGCCGGCCCGAGGTTGGCGCAATCAGCCTGCCAGAGCAGTGCCTTGAACGATCATCGCGGCGAAGCTGCCGCGACAGCCGCCCGGAGCAGAACCCGCGCGCCGGTAACTGCGTCGGCGGGCTCCACATATTCTGCCTCGTTGTGACTCAGCCCGTCACGGCACGGCACAAAAATCATCGCGGCAGGCGCCACCCGGGCGAGGAACAGCGCGTCATGGAATGCACCCGATATCATCTGCTTGTGCGGCAACCGCAGGGAATTGACGGCCTCCTCGACAATTTTGACCATATCGGGAGAGAATGCCGCCCCTGGCATGTCGAACGACCGCCTGATCATTGCCGTGCAATGCTGTGCCTCTGCCTCCGCCGCGCAGACCTGGCGCGTTTCGGCTTCGATGGCATCGAGCCGCTCTACCCGCGGGTGTCTGATGTCAACGGCGAAGACCACCGACTGCGGTATGGCGTTGATCGATCCCGGCTTGGCGGTGACCCGGCCCACCGTCAGCCTTGCGCTGCTGTCGAGCGGCATGACCGTCGTCTGCAGCCTGTGCATTGCGGCAACGGCCGCGACCATGGGATCCCTGCGGTAGGCAAGGCCGGTTGTGCCGGCGTGACCGGCAGCGCCCTCAATGGAGACTTCCAGCCAGCGCGTGCCTTGCACGGCGGTGACGATACCGATCGGCAACCGCTCCTTTTCCAGCGATGGTCCCTGTTCGATGTGGAGTTCGATGTAGCCGGAGACCGGCATGCCGAGAGGGCGAAGGGTTGCCTCTGGCAAGGCGGAGATGGTTGCCGCGAGTTCCTCTGCGAGCGACGCACCGTCGCTGCCGACTATGGATTGCCACGCTGAAATATCGGCCCCGGTGAAGGCCATGGAGCCCATGACGCCGGGCGCGAACCGGCTACCTTCTTCATTGGCCCAGGCGACGACCTCGATCGACATTCGAGTTTCGGCCTTCACGTCCTCCACGGCTTCGAGAGTCTCGAAGGCGGAAAGCGTGCCGAGCGCTCCATCGAAGCGCCCGCCGGTGGGCTGGCTGTCGAGGTGGCTGCCGATCAGCAGCGGCGGCAGCGTGGCATCCGTCCCCTCGCGGCGGATGAAGAGGTTCGCCATGGCGTCCTGAAAAACCGCGAAACCACGCTCGAGCGCCAACTCCGCCAGCAGGCGCCTGGCGCTACGATCCTCAATGCTGAACGCCTGACGGTTTACGCCGCCGGCCCGCGTCGCGCCGATCCGGGCGAAGGCATCGAGGCGGCCCAACAGCCGCTCGCCGTCGATCTCCGGCACCAAAGTCACCGCTTGAGGCCTCGGATAAAGCCGTTCACCCGTTGAGGGTCGACCTGGTTCCACCAGACGCCATCGTGCTTGAGCGAACTGGCGACAATGATGCCGTCGACGATGTCGAGGATATCGTTGGCGTTGTCGGTCGTCACCCCGCTGCCGACAAGCGTCGGCAGTCCGGTGGCGTCCTTGATCATCCTGATGTAACCGAGATCAGCGGCGTGGCCGGTGCGCTGGCCAGTGGCGATCACCGCGTCGGCATCGAAAAACACCAGGTCCTTGACCTGTTCCTCGACCGGCCGGTCGCCGACGATGGCGTGGGCGCCATGCTTGACATGGGCGTCGGCGAAAATGCGGATGCCGTTGGCCCTAAGCCTGGCGCGGAAGCGCATGGCGCGCGCCGCCTCACCTTCGATAAGGCCCTCATTGGCGACATAGGCGTTGGCCCACTGATTGACGCGGACGAAGGAGGCGCCTGAGGCACTGGCGATCGACAGCGCGGGAATGGAAGCATTGGCAAGCACGTTGATGCCGATCGGCCTGCCGAGTTCCCTGCGGATCCGGTCTGAGACGACGGACATGTAGGCGGACGTTTCCGGCCCGATATCATCGGGCTTGGCAAACGGAACGTCGCCGTGGTTCTCGACGATCACGCCATCGCAACCGCCATGCAAATAGGCTTTCGCGTCGTCGAGGCCACGTTGATAGATGGCCTCGACCGCTTCGCCATTGTAACGCGGCGCACCTGGCAGGGGTGCCAGATGAACAACGCCGATCACCACCTTGCTTCTGCCGAAGATCGACTGCAACGCATCATTCGTCACCTGGCCGACCGGTTTGGAGGATTTTATCATGCGGTTTCCGCTTCCGTCGTTTCCATGAGCAGTTTCATCTCCTGCCTGTCGGGGCAGGAGCCGAGCGTGCCGGCGCGTCCGACCGAGATCGCTGCGGCACGGACCGCGATCCGCACTGCCACCGCGAGGTCCATGCCGGCTGCAAGACAGCCGGCGAGGCAACCGCAGAAGACATCGCCTGCGCCGCTGGTGTCCACCACAGCCACCCTCGGCGCCACGAACCGGTCGATCCGTCCTGCGCCATCGGCGACCAGGCAGCCGAGCGCGCCAAGCGTCACGATAGCGGTTCCTGCGCCTTGGCGGATTAGTTCGCGGGCTGCCGCGTCGGGATTGCTCAATCCGGTCAGTTGCGCAGCTTCGCCGGTATTGGCGACGGCGACGCTGACGTCGCTCAAACCCGGTGTATTGCCGGCCGCAAGCGGGCTTGGATTGAAGACCGTCGTTGCCCCCGCGCCCCGCGCAACCTTTAGGCAAGCGGTCGTTACATCCGGATCCAGGTTACCCTGAACCACGACGATGTCGCCGCGTTCGATCGATCGGATAAAGTCGCCGTCGGCCAGGGGATCGAAGGCTGCGGCGCAACTGGCGCCCGTGACGATGAGGTTCTCGCCCCGCGCATCGACCAGGATGGCCGACCGGTCGCTGGGCAGCTGCAGCGTCGTCAGATAGCTGGCATCGAGATCGCGGCTCAACTGCTCTGTGATCCAGGCTCCGGCGGCATCGTTGCCGATTGCCGCACGGAAGCGGACATCGGCTCCGGTGCGCGCCGCGGCCACCGCCTGGTTCGCACCCTTGCCGCCAAGCCCGTCGGCATGTTCCGAAGCGTTAAGCGTCTCGCCTGGCGCCGGAAAACGGTCCAGGCGAAACGTCGTATCGACGCAAACATTGCCGACGACATGGACGCGCATGGCTAGTCCCTGGCCGTTGCCCAGCCCAGCATCTGTTCGAACAGTGTCTTGTAGCCATTCCAGGCGATAAAGCCGGCCGGCAGCCAATGCGGGCCGACATCCGAGGTCCAGGCAACGGTGCGGCCATGGCCATATTTGCCGGTCACCAGCAGTGGCAGCGAACGGTAGTCGGAGGAAACGGTGGCGAGAACTTCCGCGCCGTCCTTGACCGTGACTTCGTTGAAGCCGAGCAGGATCGGCCAATCCTTGCCGAGGCCCTTAAGGATCGGATGGCTCTGCGGGCCGACAACGACCGGCGCATAGCCCTCCGGAACCTCGACGCGGTCGTCCACCGGCAAGCAGGTGACCGGCAGAACGTCCTCGACCGGCGTCTTGTGATAGCGCGCGCCCCCATTGATGCCCTGGAAGCTGTAATAGCCGCCGAACATCAACAGGCCGCCGCCATTGCCGACATAGTCGCGCAACAGGCGCAGCCGGTTCGGGGTTGGTTTGGAGTGGACCCAGGTGTCCGGGTGGAGCAACAGCGTGTTGGCGCCAAGATCGGAAAGCACGATCGCGTCGTAGGCCGAAAGCGTTTCCATCGTCTGCGGAAAGTTCCGTTGCGCCTCATGCGCCGGCATGAAGGTGACGTCGAACGGACCGTCCTTCAGCGCGGCCAGCAACTCGTCGGCACCGGTGTGATAGGTCACGGTCGGAAACTGGTCGAAGCCTTTGATGTGGGTCGCGGTCGAGACCCAGGACTCGCCTGCGAGAAGAACCTTCTTCCTGGACATGTAGACTCCTGCCTTGTTTGGAGCCGCGGCTCAGAGGCCCTCGGCGAACACAGTCTTTGGATTGTCGATAAGCATCGTGTCGATTGCCGATTGCTCGACACCATGGCGCTTCAGTCTCGGCACGAAATGCTTGAGGATGAAGCCGTAGCCGAAACCGCCGAAGCGGGTCAGCATGATCTTGAGAAAAACGTCCTGCGACAGCAGAATCCGGTCGAGCAGCCCCATGTCGATCAGCGAACGGATGGCACGCGCGTTCTGCTCGTCGGACGGCGACTGCGCATCCTGGTCGGCATAATAGAAATCCATGCCGATCATGTCGTATTCCAGGAAGGCGCCGCGCGCGGCGAGGCTTTGCTGATAGGCAAGATCGTTGTGGCTCGGGTTCATGTGGCAAAGCACCGTATGCCGGAGATCGGCGCCTTCCGCCTCGACCACGTCGAGCACGTCATGCGCCAGCCGCTCCCAGCCGGGCAGATGAATGGTCAGCGGCACGCCGGTGATCTTGGCCGCTCGGGCCGAAGCCCGCAGTGACTTGCGTTCCTCGTCGGTGAAATCCTTGCTGACGCCGACCTCGCCGATGATGCCGGCCATGATTTCGGGTTGCGTCGATCCGCCGCCGACGTCGTTGACGAGGAATTCGGTGACCTCGTCGACGTCCATCGCTTTCAGCCAGACGGGGTGGGTGTGCTGCAGGTAAAAACCTGTCCCCATGACGATCCGCAACCCCGAGGCGCGGGCAATGCGTGCGAGCTTCACCGGATCGCGGCCAATGCCGATATTGGTCGCATCGACCACGGTGTGGCCGCCGAGCGCCCGGTATTTCGCCAGCTCCGAAAGCGCCAGATCGCTATCGTCGAGCGAGACGTTGTCGCGGTTCATGTAAGGGTTCATCCGCAACTCGCCGATGATGTCCATGCTGACCGGCTGCTCGGCGATCTTCTTCTCGTCGGGATGGCAGGGGCATTTCCACGAAGTCGCGCCATCGAGCAGGATATGCTCGTGCATCAGCGTCACACCCATGTCGGCGATGGCGACGGGGCCGGTAACGGTCATCACGGTGCCGGAGCGGACACCGATGGGCGCCCGTTCCCTTGGTTTGTCGTCGAACAGATGATCCATGTCAGCGGCTCCGCGTTGCGCCCTTGAACAGCCGGAAATTCAGCCAGATGGCAACGAGGATGATTGTGCCGGTGACGATCGGCGTCAGGAAGGGCGACATGTGCGCCAGGATCAGGCCGTTGCCGATAACGGCGACGGTCAACGCGCCGAGCACGGTGCCGATGATCGTGCCGCGCCCGCCGAACAGGCTGGTGCCGCCAAGCACCACGGCGGCGATGACATCGAGCTCGAAACCCTGGCCGGAATTCGACGAGCCGGAACCGAGCCGGGCGGCAAGAACAATGCCGGCCACCGCCGCCGCCATGCCCGACAGGACATAGACGAACAGCGTCATGAAGCGCGTATCGACACCGGCGCGGCGCACGGCTTCGGCATTGGCCCCGATGCCGGTGACATAGCGTCCGAATGGCGTCTGGTTGAATGCGAGATAGGCGACGATCAGGACGACAAGGGCGAGCAGTGCCGGTACCGGCACACCGAGAAGCCAGGCCCTGCCGATGTTGACGAAGAAGCTGGTCGGCTCAACCGGGATAGAATAGCCGCCGGTGATCAGCAACGCCACGCCGCGGATAATCGAGAGCCCGGCAAGTGTGACGATAAAGGCTGGTATCCGCTCATAGGCGATGAAGAAGCCCTGCAAAACCCCGATCGCCGCGCCGAGTGCCAGCATGGCGACGACGACGAGCGGCCATGGCAGGCCGGACTGCAGCAAGACAGCCGACAGTGTCGCCGTCAGCGCCAGCACGGACCCGACCGACAGGTCGATACCGCCGGTGGTGATGACGAAGGTCATGGCTGCCGCAACGATCAGCAGCGGCGCCGACTGGCGCACGATGTTGAGCAGATTGGGCGCCGTCAGGAATGAGCCGGTGGTCAGCGAGAAGACCACGCAGACGACGAGGAAGAACAGCGCTATCGAGACGACGCTGCCATTGGTTATCGCCATGTCCTTCCAGGTGGTGTTGTGGACGCGTTTGGGCGGCGAGGCGCTGATATCCGTGGGTGATGACGTGACATTCATGGCTGCGCTGCCTCATCACGGCTGGCGCGGGCCGAACGCGCCGTGAATTTGCGGCCGACGATGAGGTTGACGACCTCTTCGATGCTGGTGTCGCCGATCTTGCGTTCGGCGACATTGCAACCCTCATACATGACCTGGATGCGATCGCAGACCAGGAATAGATCCTGCAGCCGGTGGGTGATGAGGATGACGCTGACGCCGCGGGCGCTGACGGCGCGGATGAGCTCCAGAACCGCTTCAACCTCCGCCACGGCAAGGGCCGCCGTCGGTTCGTCCATAATCAGCACCGATGGATCGAAGGAGGCGGCACGGCCGATGGCAATCGACTGGCGCTGCCCGCCGGACAGGTTTTCGACCTTGAGCCTGGTATCGGCGATGACGATGCCGAGCCGGTCGAGCATCTCACGCGTCTGATCATGCATGCGCTTGTTGTCAAGAAAGGGGACGCCGAGAACGCGGCGGCGCGGCTCGCGGCCGAGGAAGAGATTGCCCGCCACATCAATCGTGTCGCAGAGTGAAAGGTCCTGATAGACCATCTCCACCCGTGCGGCGCGGGCATCGGCCGGTGAGGAAAAAGAAACAGCCTTGCCGTCGATCTCGATGGTGCCGGAATCCGGAATGACCGCACCGGACAGAACCTTGCTCAAGGTGGATTTGCCGGCTCCATTGTCGCCGACCAGGCCAAGCACCTCGCCAGGCTTCAGGTCCAGCGAAACGTCGTCCAGCGTCTGGATGGGGCCGTATCGTTTGGAAATACCGGTCATCCTGACGCGGTAGGATTCGCCATCGCTCATCACGGTTCCAGTTCTCAAGCCAACAAAGTTCAATCGGTCGCCGGGCCGCGCAGGCAACCCTCAGGTCATTGCGCGGCC
>NZ_JAMYSA010000014.1:0-85187 GCF_040321735.1 Mesorhizobium sp. M0293 | reverse complement strand
ATGCAAGAAGATGGTCGGCGTCTTTTGATTCCTGGGATAGCGTCTCCGGCTGCTCCGTCCTCTTCGTCGACACCGACGCCTGGAAGGAACTGATCGAGGAGTTCGCGGCGGACGAACGCGAGTTCGTTCGACGCACGGCCTTTGCCATGATGGCCTGGTCTGTCGTTCACCGGAAGAAAGAACCGGAGACAAGCTTCCTCGACTTCCTGCCGATCATCGAAGCGCATGCCACCGACAGCCGCAATTTCGTGAAGAAAGCCGTGAACTGGGCGCTTCGATCGATCGGCAAACGATCGATGGCTATGCATGGCGCCGCGCTTGCCGTCGCCGAACGACTGGCGCAGTCGACCGATAGGACCGCGCGCTGGATCGGCAAGGACGCTGTCAACGAACTTTCCAATGCCAAGACGCTCGAGCGGATCGCCAAGAAAGGCTGACGCGTGGCGCGATCGACTCGCGCCAACGGTGCATCGATGGATGAGCACATAGCAGCGCACTATTGACGCAGGTCCTGAAGGCCGAGCTCTTTCCAAATCCATTCAAAACTATAGGTGGCCATCGGATTGACAGGGTCTGGTTGTTTGGCTGTCTGGTTTTCGAGATACTTCAGCCAATCGGCGACCTTCAGGCGGCCGGCCGGGGTTTTGGCGGCCTGACGCGGTGTTTTGTTCCCCAACATTGCGACGGGCTGATCAAGAGTTTCCAGATAATGCCGATCCAAGAACTCGTGAACACCCTGTTCGGCGATTTCAGGTGGCGCACTCGATGACGGCGTTTCGACATGCTTGCCAGATCGTTCGGCCAACATCTGCTCGACAGTGCGGATTTCAGTGAGGGGGGTCCGCGCTAGATCGCCGAGGGCTTGGCGAACCAAGGCCGTCCCTCTTGCAGCTCGCTCTGCGGAATTGGTGGACAGATGGAGGAAGGGCCCCTTCAGTTCGGCATTGCCCAGCACACACGAACCGCTATCCGCCGTGGTGTCGATTGTAGGCGCCTTCGCCGCTTTTGGCTTGTCTCTGCCTTGTGGTGTCTCTTCCAGCCAGTTCCAGAAGTTCGCGTTTTCCTGTGACATGCCCCGAATGGTGTTCAATCGAGAAGCAATCTCTTCCGGCGCCACGCCCGATGCCAAGGGAAAGCGGACATCATGGAATACGATGTCGTCGCCATCGCTATTTCGCAGCGTCGGCCTCTCCATCATCCTATTGAGGGTGTCAAACAACCATGACAGTGTGAACATGGATGCCGCCGCCTGCAGCTCTTCATTCCTCAACGCGGGCAGCTTCTTTGCATTTCTTTTCCCGAACGCGCCGCGCAGTCCGTCGAACAGTGCTTCCGTAGCCTGCGGCGTGAACGGCAAGACACCGCCCGCAAGGACGTTTTTGCCCATGACCGGCACGACCCGTGCAGCGATCTTATCCCACTGTTTCAACATCTTCGTGGCGGTGCCCTCGCTAACGTTGATAGGTTCACCTCCGCGGATAAGGTCACGCGCCGCAAGTGATTGTCCAGGCACGACGTTGCTTACTTCATACAGGCTCATGACGGAGGTCCGTAACGCCATCATATAAGCTTTGGATTGTGCATTTTCCTTCCAGCCTCTACGCTTGACATAGTCATCGACGATGTTGCCGGGTTCACCCTCGAAGTCCAGGCTCAGAAAGTCCTCGAAGGCGCAGCCCCAAACGGTCATCGCCCAAACCTCGCCGAGGATTTCGGTGAGGTCTTCGAAATCCATGTCGTAGGCTTCGAGAACTGGGCCGAAATGATCGTCAAGCACCTCTTCGAAACATTCGCGCCATTGCTCACGGGTAAGGAATTTCATCAGCCCCTTGAGATCATCGCTGGCTGGCATGATACTTCTCCATGTTCTGGCGAGGTCCGTGGACACGGACGCGGCCGGTTCGCATCCTATGGCCGATCGATTTTCTGCTCCACAGTCGCGACCGGGCAAGCCATTTTCGGCTCTTTCCCAAGCATTTATTCGTGTCCAGTTTCACGCGAGGTCGCTGACAAGCGCGCTACCCCACAACGGCGATCGAATTGCGCGCAAGAGCGAAAGTGTGGATTGATGGCACAGCCGGATCTGGCATCTGCAAATATGCGCTCGAATCACGACGGTTTGACTCGATCCGGGCAGCAGCTTGGCGAAGAATGGAGCCCATGAACAATCGCCTCAAATCAGTTGCGGTCCTGGCTGCGGCATTTGCTGTTTCCATCGGTGATGCCTCGGCGGAGACCGCGCACATATTCTGGAAGGATCTGCGCCCCGCTGCGCAAGCGGCCGCTGAAAACGTCGGGTTGCCGATGATCGCCGCAAAATTGCCGGATCACGGCGAGACGCTATCCCTCGATCTGCAGGACAAAAGCATTCAGTTGGCCGGCTACGCATTGCCCGTCGATCGCGACGGCGACCTTGTCTATCAGTTCCTGCTGGTGCCGTGGACGGGTGCGTGCAGCCACATGCCGACGCCGCCGCCCAACCAAATCGTTCTGGTCACGCCTTCTCGCCCCTACAAGATGTCGGAGGCCTATCAGCCGGTCGCTGTCACCGGCGCGATGAAGCCGGACATGGAGAAGAGCCAGCTGTTCATCCTCGATGGCGTCAGCGTCATCCAGTCGGGATACAGCGTCCGCAAGGCAGAGGTGATGGCCGTCGACAGCGTGCCGGACGCCGTCACGCTGCCAGTAAACTCGCCCTGGAGTTTCCTCAACAAAAAGAAGAACTAAGCGGGACAACCTTGCGCGATGATCAAGCTCAAGCTGCGTTGGCGCCCGACTCCTTGTCCAGCACCATGTAGTCAAGCGGGATTTCGGTGGTGTACTTGATCTGCTCCATGGCGAATGACGACGACACGTCGCGAATCTCGATCTTGGCGATCAGTCGCTTGTAGAAGGCGTCATAGGCGGCAATGTCGGGCACCACGACGCGCAGGAGATAATCGACGTCGCCGCTCATGCGGTAGAACTCGACCACCTCGGGAAACTCCTGGATGACTTCCGAGAAGCGCCTCAGCCACTCATGGCTATGCGAATTGGTGCGGATCGACACGAAGACGGTGACGCGCACATTGACCTTTTCATGGTCGAGAATGGCGACGCGCCGCTTGATGACGCCCTCCTCCTCGAGCTTCTGGATGCGCCGCCAGCAAGGCGTCGTCGACAGCCCGACTTTCTTGGCGACGTCGGCGACCGCGAGTGTCGCGTCCTCCTGCAAAAGGCGGAGAATTTTTCTATCAAGGCGGTCCATTTTTGTCCCTCGGGGAATAGATTGGCTATAGTCCCCCTTATTTCGACCTTTCACAAGAAAGAAATTCTGCCAATTGATGGAAAAGCGAGTGATTTCTTGCTGAAAGATCAACCGAGGCGATAGCGGATTTCCGATCTCAGGAATGGCAGCAAATCCATTTCAAACCATGGATTCTTCTTCAGCCAGCCGCTGTTGCGCCACGACGGATGCGGCAGCGGCAGCACCTTGCGGCCAACGGAATTCTCCCAGATGGCGCGCCAATCCATCACCGTTTCCGTCAACGAGGGCCGGCGCGCGGCACCCATGTGCCAGGACTGCGCATAGCTGCCAATCGTCAGCACCAGATCGATCCGTGGCATTAGAGCCATCAAAGGCGTGCGCCAGGCCGGCGCGCATTCGCGCCTCGGCGGCAGGTCTCCACCCTTGGCGTCCTGACCGGGAAAGCAAAAGCCCATCGGCACGATAGCGAATTTTTCGATGTCGTAGAATTCGTCGCTCGTCACGCCCAGCCAGCTGCGCAGGCGGTCGCCGGAGGCATCGGTGAACGGCATACCCGACAGATGCACCTTGGTCCCCGGCGCCTGGCTGGCGATCAGGATACGGGCGCTGGACGATGGCCGCAGCACCGGCCGCGGTTCATGCGGCAATGGCTTGCCGACGGGGTTTTCCACGCAGATGCGGCAAGCGCGAACCGTGGCGGTGAAGCTGTCGAGTTCGGCGGTCATGTCAGGCTGATGCGCGCGGTCGGCTGGAGACGGCCTGGTGCCAGCGCAACACATTTGCGCATTCATCCGGCACCTTGATGCGTGCCGGCTTCATGAAGTCGACGGCGATCAGGCCGGTGATGTCGGCGATCGAATAGCTGTCGCCGGCGATAAACTCCCGGCTGCCCAGTTCGCCGTCCAGCAGCCTGAGGAACTGCACAGCCTTCGGCTTGTTGGCCTCGCCCCATTCGGGGATCTGCGGGATTTCCCATTCCTTCATGGCCGGATGGATGTGGCGAAACGCCTGCGTGACGCAGCTGAGCAAGTTGAACTCCATTCGTCGCTGCCACATCTCGACCTGCGCCTTGCCGAGTGCGCCACGGCCGAACAGGGCTGGTTCGGGATGCAGTTCCTCGAAATAGCGGCAGATGGCGACGGATTCGGTGATGATGGTGCCGTCGTCCAGCTCCAGCACCGGCAGGCGTTGCAAAGGATTGCGAGAGCTGATCGCCTGTTGCCTGTGCTCGAGAGCACCCATGTCGACGGCTACCTGCGGAACCGTGATGCCTTTTTCGGCGAGGAAAACGCGGACCCGTCGTGGATTGGGCGCCCGGCCACCGTCGAAGAGCTTCATCTCCATCCTCCCATTCGTTCGCGGTCCAATTACACGATGCGGATCACCAGAAGCGAAAAATCTCGCGCGCGGCATCGCCGATCGACGCCAGTGTGCCATGTTTTCTCTCGACGACTTCGCCGTGGTGGCTGTCGCGCCATTCCTGCGGCTGGTCGAACGTACCTGCCCAGATACCGGTTTTTCCCGCATGGGCAGTGGCTTCCTCGTTCTCGAAGTCGCCATAGGCAACCGCCCATCCCGCTTCGACCTGCGCCCGATTGAGATCCTTGCCGCCGGCGGTGCAATTGCCGAGAAGCCGGCCATAGCGGTCACGCTGCCAGCCGGTACAGGAGACGGGCTGGCCGCCGATCAGGCGCACCAGCGACTGGCGCGCAAGCGTGCCGCAGGGATAATCGGCGCCGTTCCTGCGGCAGGTCTGCGTATATTCCGGAGCATCGATGCCGCGCAAGCGGATGCGCTCGGCACCAAGCGTGATCGAATCGCCGTCGTTGATGATTGCCACGCCTTGCGTCTTGCGTGTCTCCACCCGGTCGAGGCGGGCCGCCAGCAGGATCAGCAACCCGAGAATGATGACGGTAAGTCCGTAATCCACCAGCCTGCGCCACAGACTTCTGGGTGGCGCGACGTATCGCCGGCGCGGCCTCGGCGACCAGGATCGGCTCATATGGCAAACGGTTGGTTAATCATTCGAACGTAGCTTAACACTTGGAAACCGCTGCTCGCATAAATTGAAGTTTTGATGCCCTTGCAACGCTCGAACACAGCGGACAAGTTCATTGTGGACCGCAGGAAACCTCATCGCAACAACGATGTGGCGCGCGCGGTGCGCAAGACGCGTGACCGTCTTTCGCAGCAGGCCGGCAATCCCGATTTCGATCGCGAATTGCTGAAGCTCCATGCCCGCGCAATGACAAGCGGCGCCATCGCCATCCCGCTTCTCATCCTGGTGATCGCGGCTGCCGGCCGGCTAGCCGGCGTCGGCAACGAGGTCGGGCTCTGGGCGCTGTTCACGCTGACCTGCTACACCATCGTCGCCTTCATGGCGCGGCGCATCGAGCGAACGGAAGCTTCCGAGCTTAACCCTTTGCAAACACGACGGGAATTCCTGATCGGACACTTCCTTTGCGGCCTCGGCTGGGCTTGGTTCGTCTGGCTTGGCTGCGGCGCCTGCGAGGTCGACCAATTCCAGTTGGTCAAGGCGGTGGTGCTGCTGTTCGCCATGGCGGCGACCGCGGTGATGACTTCGTCCCTGCGCGGAGCGCTGTTGGCGACGTTTGCAGCTCCCGCGGCGCTCTACGCCTATGTTGGGTTCAAGCTATGGATGCCGGTTGAGGCGATCATGGCCGGGCTGCTTGTCGTGTCGCTGCCCTTCTTCGCCTATGTAGCCCGCCATCTCAACCGCTCGTCCCTCATGATGCTGTCGTTCCGCTCCGAAAAGGATGCGTTGGTCGCCGAACTGGAGACGGCGAAATCGATGTCGGACGAGGCGCGGCGCCGGGCGGAAGATGCCAATCTGGCGAAGTCGCGGTTCCTCGCCTCGATGAGCCACGAACTGCGCACGCCGCTCAACGCCATTCTCGGTTTTTCCGAGGTGATGTCGAACGAGGTGCTCGGGCCGATGAGCAATCCCACCTACCGCGACTACGCCCACGACGTGCACGAATCTGGCCAGCATCTTCTCGACCTGATCAACGAGATCCTCGACCTGTCGCGCATCGAGGCCGGCCGCTACCAGCTCAATGAAGAGCCGGTTATGCTGCTGAGCATCGTCGAGGATTGCTGTCACATGATGGAGCTGAGGGCGCGCAACAAGGATATCCGCGTCGTCCAGGATTTCGAGCATCAATTACCGCGCATGTTCGCCGATGAGCGGGCGGTGCGGCAGATCACGCTCAACCTTCTGTCGAATGCCATCAAGTTCACCGCCACCGGAGGCGAAATCCGTGTCCGCGTCGGCTGGACGGCGGGGGGCGGACAGTACATTTCGATCAAGGACAATGGACCGGGCATACCGGAAGACGAGATCCCTATCGTGCTTTCCGCCTTCGGCCAGGGCTCGATCGCCATCAAGAGCGCCGAGCAAGGCACCGGACTTGGCCTGCCGATCGTGCAAGGGCTGCTCGCCATGCATGGCGGCGAGTTCGAACTTCATTCCAAGCTGCGCGAAGGGACAGAGGCGATCGCCATCTTCCCGCTGAGCCGGGTGATGGAGGAACTGCCCGCGCTGCCGACCGCGGCGGTAGCAGCTCGGCGGCGATAAGCGCCCCGTCGACCTGGGTCGATGGTCAATAAGAAGGACGGCACTCCACAATGGCGGCAGATGACTGGCATGCCGGTGGTGTCGAGATCAACTCAGAGCGCCTTCGCTTAAAGCCGTTTACAGCCGACGATGCCGAAGACCTCTTTGTCGCCATCACTCCCGCCATCACCCGTTTCATGCAGTGGGAACCACCTCAATCACTTGCGGCCTTTGCCGAGGTATGGCGATCCTGGCTGGCGCCAATCCATGACGGTTCGGACTTGCACTTTGTTGTGCGTGCATTGGCAGACGATCGCTGCCTGGGGCTTGTCGGCCTTCATGCGGCGAAGACCGTGTGTCCCGAGCTCGGGATCTGGATTAGAGAAGACGCTCAAGGAAACGGCATTGGTAGGGAGGCAATTGCTGCTGTTGCTGAGTGGGCCGCCGAGACACTCGAACCGGACTGCTTCGAATATCCGGTTGCCGAAAGGAACGTGGCCAGTAGAAGAATAGCGGAACGCCTCGGCGGCGTCATAATCGGCAGCCGCTCCAACCCAAAATATACCGCTGTCGTCTACCGCATTCCCAATCTCCGGCGCTGATCGTCAAGACTCTAGCCGCGCACCGCAGCAGCCATGCCCGAACTGGTCAGCGCGGCGGCTTTGACCAGACCCGCGGCAAGGGCCGCCCCTGCCCCTTCGCCATGGCTGATGCCCAAATCAAGCAATGGGCGCAGGGCGAGGCGTTCGGCGGTGCGGGCGTGTGCGGGCTCTGGCGACAGGCTGGCGAGCAGGCAATGGTCGAGCGCGGCGGGGTTGGCGGCATGCAGCACCGCTGCGGCGGCCGTTGCGGCGAGCCCGTCGAGCAGCACTGGGATCTTCTGCATCCGCGCGGCAAGGATGGCGCCAGCAATCGCCGCGAACTCACGGCCACCGACCCGGCGCAGCGCCTCGAGCGGGTCGCCGAGGTGGCCGGCGTGAAAGGCCAGCGCCGCATCGACCACGTCTGCCTTGCGTGCCTGCATCGCCGCATCGGCGCCCGACCCAGTGCCGACCCAGTCGACGCCCCTGCCCCCGAACAGCGCCGCAAACAGGGCTGCAGCAACGGTGGAGTTGCCGACGCCGAGATCGCCGAGGCACAGCAGATCGGTACCACCAGCGATCGCTTCCATGCCGAAGGCCATGGTGGCGGCACAGCCGCGCTCGTCGAATGCGGCATGACAGGTGATGTCGGCGGTCGGAATGTGCAGGGCAAGATCGAAAACCTTCAGCCCGAGATCGTTGGCAATGCAGATCTGGTTGATCGCAGCACCTCCGGCCGCGCAAAGCTCGACCGCATTGGCGGTCGCCGCTACCGGCCGTGGCGAAATGCCGTGCCTGACAACACCGTGATTACCGGCAAAGACCGCCATCAGCGGTCTTGTCACTGCGGGAGGAGCTCGCCCGCTCCAAGCGGCCAGCCACGCGGCGATGTCCTCGATGCGGCCAAGCGAATTGCCTGATTTGTCGGCCTTGGCAAACAGCGTGCGCACACGGGCCTCGGCTGTCGTGTCGGCCGCCGGCAGATTGGCCAGCAGGTTGCGAAAATCGTCAAAAGGCAGCGCGCTGGTCATCTCGTTGGCTATCATTCCCTGGAGTAGGTGAGCGGCATAGCCGCCTTGCGTCGTGGGCACAACCTCTTGGATCATGGTCCTGCATTTGGCGCAAAGCTGGCCGCGAACGGCGCAATCGCGAGGGCTTGCATTGGCTTTGCCGTTGCACCATGTGGAGATGGAACAAGGGGTTCCGGCTGGAAACCCAAGAGAAAGTCATGACGGCCATCGAATCCCCGTGCATCCTGGTCTGTTCGATCGACATGAAAACCGGCTTCTGTTTCGGGTGCGGTCGCACGCGCGAGGAAATCGGTACATGGATCGGAATGACGCCGGAAACGCGCCGCAGCGTCATGGCCGAATTGCCGGCTCGGCTGGAAACGGTCGAACGCCGGCCGCGCCGGGAAACGCGTCGCACCCGCATGGCGCGCGAACGCGACGCGCTTTCGTGAGGCGCAGATGAGCCGGTTGTTCTGGATATTGATGGCCGCGATCGGGGTGGGAGCAGTCCTGCTCATGCTCAACGATTCCGCCGGCAGCACGCTCGGCGTCGAGAACTACGATTTCAGCCGGCTGATCTGGCTCGGCGCCTTCGGCGCCCTCATCGGCGCCGGTCTGCTTCGCTCGGGCCGCCCTCTGGGCGCCATGGCTCGCAACCTCGGCGCCTGGGCGGCCATCGTGCTCGCGCTGATCGCCGGCTATCAATATCGCTATGAGCTGCAGGATGTCGCCAGCCGCGTGACCGCGGGCCTTGTTCCCGGCAGCCCGCTTGCGCTCGGCGTCGAAGACGGTCACGCCACGGTGACGCTCGACAAGGCGGACAACGGCCACTTCGAAGCGCGCATCCTGATCAACGGCAACCCGGTCCGAGCCGTGGTGGATACCGGCGCGACCAGCACCGTGCTGACGTCCGAAGACGCGCAAGCCGCCGGATTCAATCCAGCGGCGCTCAACTACACCATACCGGTTTCGACCGCCAACGGCGTGGCGCGCGCCGCGGCCGTGAAAACCGATCAGCTGGCTATCGGCGGTATCGTCCGCAGGAACATGCCGGTGATGATCGCTGCACCCGGCATGCTCAGCCAGAGCCTGCTCGGCATGAACTTCATCGGCTCGCTCTCGGGTTTCGACGTGCGCGGCGACCGCATGATCCTCAGAGACTGAACTCCGGCTCCTAGACTCAGGCCGCTTCGGCCGCCACTCCACTGAACTCGACTGCAGCGAAAGCCGTCTTCAGCACGTCTGGTCCGGCGCCGGGCCGGGTCGCGTCGGTGGACAGGATCTGGCGGTAGCGGCGCGCGCCGGGCAAGCCATGGAACAGGCCGACCATATGACGGGTGACATGGCCAAGCCGCCCGCCCTGCTCGATATGGCGTGCCGCATAGTCCGCCATGACATCGATCAGCGCGGCGAAATCGAACGCTTCGGACTTGGCGCCGTAGAAGGCGGCATCGACGCCGGCCAGAATGCCGGGCGTATGATAGGCGGCGCGGCCAAGCATGGCGCCGTCGACATGATCGAGATGCGCCCGCGCCTCCTCAACGGACTGAATGCCGCCGTTGATACCAATGAATTCATTGTGTTTTTTGGCCTTGAGCCGATAGACCCTGTCATAGTCGAGCGGCGGGATGTCGCGGTTTTCCTTGGGACTGAGCCCTTCGAGCCACGCTTTGCGCGCATGCACCCAAAGCGCGTCGGCGCCGGCATCGAAAACACCATCCGCCAGCGCATCGAGGGCCGGCTCCGGATCCTGCTCGTCGACGCCGATGCGGCATTTGACGGTGACAGGGATATTCACCGCCGCTTTCATCGCCGCGACGCAGCCGGCGACGAGGTCAGGCACCTTCATCAGGCAGGCGCCGAACGTACCCGACTGAACACGGTCCGATGGACAGCCGACATTGAGGTTGATCTCGTCGTAGCCAAAGGCCTCGCCGACGCGCGCCGCTTCGGCAAGCTTTTGCGGATCGGAGCCGCCGAGCTGCAGGGCAACCGGATGTTCCGCCACATCGAAGCCAAGCAGCCGCTCGCGCGCACCATGGATGACGGCGTCGGCCACCACCATTTCGGTGTAGAGCAGCGCATGGCTCGTCAACTGGCGATGGAAGAACCGGCAATGCCGGTCCGTCCAGTCCATCATGGGCGCCACGGCCAGTCTATGATCTTGATTTTTCAGCATTTTTTCTTTAACATCAAATCGTTAGAACCTGCCGCGTGCACACGAATTTACGCCAGGATACGACCCTTTTCGCCACGTTTCGATCTCTCAGTGCACACGGAGCGCACACGAAAAAATGGCTACCTACACAAAGCTCTCGTCCGGTTCCTGGCGCGTCCAAGTCCGTCGTAAAGGTCGCTACGTCAGCGAGACCTTCCTGCGCAGAGACGACGCACGGCGCTGGGCGACCGAAACCGAGCGCCAAGTCGATCGCGGTGAGACGCCGACCAAGTCCCGTATAGCGCGCCTGAAAACTTTCGGCGAACTCATCGACCTTCATATCGACGACATGTGCGATGTAGGCAAGTCCCCTCGCCGCTCCAAGGCCGCAGCGCTCGATATGCTCCAGAGACATCTGGGGAAGTGCAACATTGCAGCCCTCGATCGCGAGCGGCTCATTCGTTTTGGTCGCGACCGGGCCGCCCAAGGCGCCGGACCGATGACTCTCGGTATCGACATAGGCTTTGTAAAACTCATTCTGGCTCATGCCGCTGCGGTTCACGGCCTGCCCGTCAAGGTCGAACCGGTTGATCTCGCGCGTATCGCGCTAAAAAGGCTTGGCCTCCTTGGGAAAGGCCATCAGCGCGACAGGCGGCCGACGCAGGATGAACTCGACAGGCTCATCGGTCACTTCGATGCAAACCCTCGTCAAATTGCACCGGTTAGCCAGATCATACGTTTCGCCGTCGCAACCGCGATGCGCCAGGAGGAAATCTGCAAGGCACGTTGGTCCGATTTGGAAACTCGCACGCGGATGCTTCTCATCCGTGACCGGAAAGACCCGCGGAACAAGAGCGGCAACAATCAGCGTATACCGCTGTTCGCAGCGACCGGTTACGACGCGTGGACCATTGTTGAGGAGCAGCGCGCCAAGCGAAGCAACGACGATGATCGAATTTTCCCATTCAATCACAGGTCAGTCGGCACCGCCTTCCGCCGAGGGTGCGGTGACCTGGGCATTCACGACCTTCATTTTCATGATTTGCGGCACGAAGGCACGAGCCGCCTTTTTGAGGCTGGATTCACGATTGAACAGGTTGCCCTAGTTACTGGGCACAAGGACTGGAAAATGCTGAAACGGTATACGCACCTTAAACCCGAGGCGCTCCACGCGGTGCTGGCGAACCGTGCTGCCTAACGCGATGGCCGCTTCCATGTTCGGATTGCGGCGGTAGCCGAAAGTTCAAATCAGACTACGAATCTGAGGGTCAGGAGTTAGAAGCTCTTCGGGCGCGCCATTCCATCTAATTGACCCGGCCCTATTTCCACGAGGATTTCAGATGCCTCGTGGCCGACGAGCATTGGCCCGCTGGCTCAAGACTGCCGAACAGCACCGATCCAGTCGAGCCGCGCGGCGGGAATGAGGCCGTAATTATAAAAATTGATGCCGTCGACACCGAGCGCCAGCGCCGGCTTGACGTTGGCTGCGAGCACTTCGGGGCTGGCCATTTCCGGATAGAACAGCCGGTAGCCGGTGCCGAGGAATTTGTCCGCGCCCAGTGCCGCACGGCCGGCCTCCATCAGGCTGGCGACATCGCCGGCCTGCATGTCGTAGGCGCACAGGATCGCCCCGTCGCAGACCTTGCCCAGCGCTGCCAGATCGCAACCGCCAAGCCAGCCGTCTTTCAGATCGATGATGACGACCCGCGTCGTGGGATCGGCGACCTCGCGCAGTTCGGCGACCAGGCTGGTCACTGGCTCGAATCGCCACAAGAGATAGGTATGGAGCTCCGGCCACGGCGCAAAGGCGTCGAGGCCGCTGGCGGGAAAATCGGGAAAGCGCCGCTCAGGCACCGCACGCTCGCAGGTCTCGACGATCCATTGCCTGGTGAGCTTGCGCGCCCCCTCGCCATCGATGCCGGCTTTTGCCGCACGGGCGACGCAGGACGGACAGAAGCACAGCGACAAAAGAAAATCGTCTTCCGGCGTCAGGCCAACACCGTCCTTCTCGTGATGGTATTCATGGGCAAAGCCCATGAAGGACGGGCTTTCAAGTTCTATCCGGTCCGGCCGGTAGCTGTGCGAGATATCGGCGATCAGCGCGCGGACATAGGCGCGCGCATCGGGATGCGACGGGCAGAGACTGTAGTAGTTGGCATCGCCGAAGGCGTTGCGGGTGACGGCCTGCGGATGCAGCATGCCCAGGCGGGTGTTGTGCAAACAGACCGTCCAGCACGAAACGCCAAGCCCGCCCGCGTCGCGCCGGCGGATAAGCTGACCGAGCACGTCGCCGCCCTCGGTGATCACGTGAGCCACCTTGGGCTGGATGGCGAGACTTCCCCAGCGCGCCGCGGTCGGCTTGAAATAGATGGTGCCGTCCTCAGGGAAATAGGCCTTGCGGCGCGGGCTGCGCGGCTGCAGGAAGCGCCCGGCATGATAGGATGTCGCCAGGCTGATCATGTTGAGCCCGGCGCGCTCGACAAGATCACGTTCGACCGTCTCCAGGCCGAGATCCTGGATGTCCCAGGGATAGGTCCACATCGACAGTTGCTGCATGGAATATCCTCTGCCTGATCCTGTTTTGGCTCAGCCGTCGACCGGCTCTGCGACTTGCATCAGGCAGTCGCCCGCCTCGCACATCGTGTGCAGCCGGCGCGACAGCACGAAGCCGCTTTCGGCGAAATGCAGCGCCTCCTCAGCCAGGTCGAGCTGTTCGAGATCGTGATACCAGCCGGCCAATTCACCGGCGCTGACATTATCACCCAGCCTGACGGCGGGCTCGAACCAGCCACGGCGAGTGGCGTAGAGGCCCTGGCTGTGCCGGGACAGCGACAACAGCCGCGTCGGCGCCGCGGGCTCGGCCTTCGGCGCCAGGACCGGCGCCTCGACGATGCCCGACGCCACCATCAGGCTGTCGAGCGCTCGGGCGGTGATAGCCATCGAATCGACCGTGGCGGTGCCGCCGCCGCCGAACTCACCGCTGACGCCGATGGCGCCGGCGCGACGGGCTGCGCCCATCGAGGTCGGTGAAGCCTGACCGTTGTCGGCCACGAACCCGTACGGCATCCCGAGCGCGCGCATCAGCTCCACCCCCCGCTTGTGGCGCTCGGGATCGGCATTGCGCTCGACCAGTGCTGTCGGCAAGTGCTCCATCGACGTGCCGCCGGAATGGATGTCGAAGATGACGTCATGGCGGGGGAACAATTCGGTCTCAAGAAAATTGGCGAGACGGCTGGTCGGCGTGCCCGAGGGGTCGCCAGGAAAGGCCCGGTTGAGATTGCCGCCATCGAGCGGCGAGCAGCGCTTGGCGGCCATCACCGCGGGGGCGTTGGCCATCGGCATGATGGTGATGCGACCCTTGATCCGCTTCGGATCGAGCCGGCGCACCAGTTTTGCCAGCGACAGTTCGCCCTCATATTCGTCGCCGTGATTGCCGGCCATCAGAAGCAGCGACGGGCCGTCGCCATTGCGGATGAGGCAGATCGGCACCTTGACCTGAAAGTAGGGCGAGCGGTCGATCGAGAACGGAATGCTGAGATGGCTGAGCTTCTTGCCGTCGTGGTCGAAGTCTAGCGTGTGGGCGAGGCCGGTGTGCATGGTCAGACCGCCGCGACCGCGGTGATTTCGATGCGCAAGTCGGGATCGGCAAGACGTGCCTCGACGCAGGCCCGCGCCGGTAGGCGCTGCGGATCGACCCAGGCATCGTAGATGCTGTTCATGGCCTCGAAATCACCGATGTGCGGCAGGAAGATGTTGACCGCCACCAGCTTCGACTTGCTGCTGCCGGCCTCGACCAGCAGCGCCTCGACCTTGGCCAGTACGTCGCTGGTCTGGCTCTCGATGCCGGCCTTGCGGTCATTGGCCACCTGGCCGGCTATGTGAACGAGGCCGCCATAGACGACCGCCTGCGACATGCGCGAGCCGGACTGAAAATACTTGATCATATCGGATCCTTTCGAGGTTCTCTTTTTGGGGATCTGGTCAGCCGAACCAGGTGGGAAAGGCGTGGCGGACGTGGCCGGTCGCGTCGACGCCGAAGATTACGCGATAACGGTCGAGGCAGGTGCAGGGATGCGAGATGCCGAATTCGACGACGTCGCCGACGGCGATGTCGTCGCTCGGCGCAATCGACAGGAAGGCATGCTGATCGTTGAGCTTGACCACCTCGGCGCGCGCGGCGGGCATCGGCAATGGGTTGCCGGCGCGGAAGACCGTGAGCAGCATTGGAAAGCCCTGGTCGAACGACACGTCACGCATGCCCATGCCGCAGATGACGAGGCCGGGCTCCGGCTGCGACAGCACTTCGGCCCACAACCGCAGCACGGGGCGAAACGAATGCCGCGCCGAAGCTGTGATGCCGCCTATGGCAAAACCCTTGCGGGCATCGAGTGCGCCGAGAGAGCGATCATAGGTGCCATGGTCGTGGAAGAAGATGGCACCGCTGCGCAGCACCAGCGTCGCATTGCCGTCGCCGAAAACCACGGGCGAAAGTGCCGCGACCACTTTGTCAAAGAAGACCGAGCCGCCGGCGGTGACGATCAGCGGCGCATCGCCGCCGACGCGGGCGCGCAACCGCAGGAACATGTCGGCGGTCATTGCCAGCAGGGCTGATATCACTTCGTCGGTGCGGCCAGGCTCGAGTTGCGCCGCCGCCCCTTCATAGGTCGCAACGCCGGCGATCAGCAGTCGCCCGCGGGCAGCTGTGATCGCATCGGCGACGGCCTCGGCTTGTGCGGTGGTGCGAGCACCCGCCCTGCCCGCACCAAGTTCGACCAGCACGCGCAACGGCGGCAGCGCCGCATTGGCGCGCCAAGCCTCGGCAAGCGCGTTCACGGCGTCGACCGAGTCGGCAAAGACATAGAACTCGGCATCCGGCCAGGCACCAGCAAGCACGGCCAGCCGGTTGGCGCCGCCGGCCCCGCCAACCTCATTGGCGATGATCAGCCGTGTCAGGCCGGCCTTGAGCATCACTGTCGCCTGCCTGATGTCGGCGACGGTGGTGCCCCATGCTCCGGCCTCGACCAGCGATCGGGCAAGGTCGGGCGCCATCGGTGTCTTGGCATGCGGTGCGATCGCAACATTGTGTTCGCGCGCATAGCGCAGGATCAGGTCGCGGTTGGCGGCGAAGGTCGTCTCGTCGAGGGTCAGCACCGGCAACGCCATGCGTCCCTCGGCCGGATGCCAGTGCTCGCCTGCGACGAGGCTGCTGTCCAGCCCGGAGGTGCCGGGAGGTACCCCGCGGATGCGGTCGTCGAGCCGAAAATTTTCGCGCACCGAAAGCGGTGGGGGCGATGAGTTTTCAGTCATCCGATGCTAACCCTTTCACCGTCGCAGAACCAAGCCGGCAATCGATGCCGGCCACAGCATGAGAGAGACGCGTGCCAGAACCTTACGCCGGACCGATCATCGACGCCCATCATCATCTCTGGGATCTCGGCTTGGGACGGCATCCCTGGCTGGCCGCCACGGCCGGCGAGCGCGGCGGCCTGGGCGAGCTTGGCCCGCTGCGCCAAAATTATCTTCCCGAGAACTATGCGCGAGACTCCGGCAAGCACGATGTCGTCGCCACCGTGCATGTTGAAGCCGGCTGGGCGAGCGACGACTGCATCAGTGAAACACGCTGGCTGGAGACGCTCGACAAATCGCGGGGCGTCGCCGCGCGCTATGTCATTCAGGTGCCGCTTGCCGATCGCCAGGCGCCGGCGCTGATCGAAGCGCAAGCCGCGTTCGAGCGTGTCGTCGGCGTGCGCGATATATTGAGCTGGGATCCCGACCCTGCCCGCCGCTTTGCGGCCCGTGACGGCATCATGGACGATCCGGCCTGGCGCGACGGGCTTGCCTTGCTTGGCCAGCATCGGCTGGCCTTCGACCTGATGGTGTTTCCGCGCCAGCTCGCCGGCGCGGCTCGCCTTGCGGCTGCCTTCCCCGATCAGCAATTCGTGCTCAACCATTGCGGCAGTCCGATCGACCGCGACGCCGACGGCATGCAGAGATGGCGCGACGGGCTGCGGCTTCTGTCGCAATGCGACAACGTCGCCATCAAGATATCGGACCTGGTCGCCTACGATCATGACTGGACGCTCGACAGTCTGAAGCCCGTCGTCCTGCATTGTATCGATTGTTTCGGCACCGGTCGCGCCATGTTCGGCAGCGACTTTCCGGTCGCCGGTCTGCATGCCTCGTTCGATGACATATATGACGGCTTCAAAACCATCACAGCGGACCTTTCCGCGGACGAGCAGACGGCGCTGTTCTTCGGCAACGCAAGGCGCATCTACCGGCTGGACGATGTGTCATCGGCGGGCCTGCTCCCGGCCTGAGAGCAGCAGCAGGCCAAGGATCAGCGAGCCGAACAGGATGCTGCGCCAGCCGGGCGATGCGTTGACCACGGTGATCAGCGCGGTGATGGTGACCAGCAAGATGGCGCCGGGGATGGTGCCGGCATAGGTGCCGAGCCCGCCGAGGATCGAGGTGCCGCCGAGCACCACGGCGGCGATCGAGGCGAGCAGATAGGGATCACCGATGCCGACATAGCCCTGTCCGTTCATGCCCAACACGAGCACGCCGGCAAGTCCCGAGCAGAAGCCGCTGATACCGTAGACCGCAAGCGTCGTGGACGTGACCGGAACACCGGACAGCGCCGCGGCAAGCGGATTGGCGCCCATGGCGAAGATCCGGGCGCCGAGCGATGTGGCGTGCATCGTGGTCAACACGATCACGGAGACGACCACCCACAACAGAACGCCAGCCGGAATGCCGGCCGGCCGGCCATTGCCGAGCCAGTGGACCAGCGGGTTCTCGGCGGTCACGGCGCTGCCGCCGGCGATGATAATCAGCAGGCCCTGCAGGAACGTCGCCATGGCCAGGGTCATGATCATCGGGTGGACGCGCAGCAGCGCGACGCCGAGCCCATTGACCAGGCCGATTGCCGTGGTCAGCACCAGAACGGCAAGGATGGCGGTGAGGCCGGTCGGATCCGCCTGCCACGACAGCAGCGGCAGGCTGACGGCGCGGACCGTGACGATGGCCGCAACCGAACGATCGATGCCGCCGGCGATCACCACAAAAGTCTGGCCCGCGGCAACCAGGCCGATGACGGCGCCGAGCTCGACCAGATAGCGCAAATGGCCATAGGCGCCGAAGCCGCGCGAAACGAAGCTCGCCACGATCCAGACCGCGGCAACGATGGCAATTGTCAGGAACGGCCGGCTGCGCAGGACTGCCAAGGCGCGTTTACCGCCTGCGCTCTCTTTCCAAGCCGTCATTGCTGTACCTTGCGAAATTGCGGGATGGCGACCGCCCCGATGATGATCAGGCCCTGGGCGACATACTGGGCGACAGGCGTGAAGCCGAGGAAGAACATTACACTGATCATCAGGCTGAGCAGCAGGCTACCGGCAAGCGCGCCGCGCATCGTGCCCTGGCCGCCAAGGAAGCCGATGCCGCCGAGCACGGCGGCAGCGATGGAGTTGAGCGTGAAGGCGGCGCCGATGACCGGGTCGCCCGAACCCGTCTGCGCGGCGACGAACAGGCCGGCACCGGTGGAGAGCAGGCCGCTGATCGCGTAGGCGGCGATGCGCGCGCCATCGACCGGCACGCCGGAGCGATAGGCGCCAACCGGATTCTCGCCGGCGGCATAGAGGCTCAAACCAAGCGGCGTGGCGAGATAGAGCTTCCACAGCAAAACGATGAGCACCAGAAGCACAAAGGCTGCAGGCGTGTTGCCGGCAAGCAGATCGGACAGCCACGCCGGAATGGCGCCGCCGGGCCGCGGCAGGATGAGCAGTGCCGCGCCGCCGATGATGAACGAACCGGCAAGCGTCACCACGATCGCCGGCAGGCGAAGCCGCACCACGATGAAGCCGGTTGCCGCCCCTATGCCGAGACCGGTCAGCGCCACCGCGGCAGTGCCGCCGGCGACGCCGAGCGGCCCGGCCATCGTCGTCGCGGCGATGACCGCGCCGAGGCTGACCGTCGCGCCGATGGCCAGGCTGATGCCGCCGGTGAGCATCAGGATCGCCTGCGCCATGGCGACCAGCGCCAACGGAAACCAACTCTGGGTGAATTTGGCGAAGCCGGAGGCTGTGAACAGGCCGGGAAAGAGAACGCCATAGGCGACGAGAAACACCAGGACGACGGCAAACAGGCTGCGCACGCCGACATTGCGGCGCAGTTGCACGGGCCAGTAGAGCGCGCCAGTCTGGCTTGGGGAAAGAGATGTGTTCATGCCGCGACCTTCCGCTGTTCCGCACCCATGGCAGCGGAGACGATGGCTTCCTCGCTGAGCGCCCCGCGCGCCAGCATGGCGACGATGCGGCCTTCACGGACAACGGCGACACGGTCGCAAAGGTGCACCAGTTCGGGCGTGTCGGAACTGAGCAGAACCACCGCTTTTCCGGCGGCGGCGAAGTTGCGCAGCATCATGTAGATCTCACGCTTGGTTTCGACATCGACGCCGCGCGTCGGATCGTTGAGCAGAAGCACCAGCGGGTCGTGCGGCATCCATTTGGCCAGCGCCACCTTTTGCTGGTTGCCACCCGACAGGGCCTGCGCCGCCCGGGTGAGGTCGCCCTTGATGCCGAGCTGGACGGCAAGACCTTTGGCCGTCTCGCGCTCGGCGCGGCGGCTGCGCAGCTTCAGCGCCGGCAGCCTGGCGAAGGCGGGCAGCATCATGTTGGTGATGATGGGATGGATCAGGTGCAAGCCTTCTCGCTTGCGGTCGGCTGGCACGTAAGCAAGGCCTGCCGCATTGGCTTTCGGCACGCCGCCTGGCAGGCCGGCGGTGCCGTTGACGGTCGCCGATGCCGTCCGGGCCGGGATGGCACCGTAGAGGCCGAGCAGCAGATCTTCCTGCCCCTGCCCGACTAGGCCGCCAATGCCGAGCACCTCGCCCGTTTTGATGTCAAGATCGACGTCATGCATCAGGCCGGCGGCAAATTTGCGGACAGAGATGGCGTCGGCAGGTGTGGCCGAAGGCTGCCATTGTGGGAAGAGATCACCGGGGTCGCGACCGACCATCAGCCGCACCAGTCCGGCGGCATCGGTTCCTTCCAGGGTGCAGTCGGCCGTGCAGGCGCCGTCCTTCAGAACCGTGACATGCTGGCACAGTTTCATGACTTCGTTGAGCCGGTGCGAGATGTAGAGAATTGCGATGCCTTCGCTGCGCAACTTCTCCAGCAGATCGGTCAGGATTTTCGTTTCGGTTGCCGACAGCGACGAGGTCGGCTCGTCAAGAATGAGCACGCGCGGCCGGCGGTAGAGCGCCTTGGCGATTTCCACCATCTGCCGGCGGCCGAGCGACAGATGCCCGACCGGCGTCGACAGCGGTTCGTACAGACCGACAAGGTCGCAAGCGGCCCTCGCTCGGGCGGCGAGTTCGCGGTAGTCGACCAGGCCGAACCGCCTGGGATAGGCGCCGAGGCCGATGTTTTCGGCGATGGAAAGGCTGGCCGTCAGGCTGAGTTCCTGCTGGACGACGGCGATCCCGGCCTGCCGCGCAACAGCCGGGGTCATGCGCGAGACCGCGCGTCCATCGACCTCGATGGTCCCGCCATCCGGGCGTAGCGCGCCGGACAGCAGGTTGATCAGCGTCGACTTTCCCGCGCCGTTCTCGCCGAGCAGCGCATGCACGCGGCCCGGCTGGAGAGCGATGGAAACGTCGCGCAGGACGGGGTTGCCGAAGAAAGACTTCGACACCCCCTGCGCCGCGAGCAGCGGAGCCATGGTTGTCAACGCTACAACCCTTCAGGCTTATTTCTGGGCCAGCAGCTTCTTGAACAGCTCCTCATCGTAAGGCGAAAAGATGTAGCCGTCAGCCGGGAAATCCTTGGCCCGGGCGAGGTACTCGTCGATGTTGGAATTGTCGATCACCGGCAGCGGGATCTTGACGAAGGCCGGCACATCCTTGCCCTCCAGCGCCTGGACGGCGGTGTAGGTGGCGAAGGCGCCGAGCCAGTTCGGCTGCATCGTCGCCCAGCTCTTCAGGCCCTTTTCCTTCCACAGTTCGAGGAACTGACGCGCGTTCTCGCCAGTGATCGGCACCTGTTCACGACCCTGCTTGTCGAGAGCGAGCACGGCACCGGCCGACAGCGCGCCGCCGAGCGACAGGATGCCGTTGATGTCGGGATTGGCGAAGAGCAGGCTGGTGACGGCTTCCTGGGCCGGCGCCACATTGTAAGGTGTGTTGGTCTCGGCAAGCACCGTCACGTCGGGATGGGCCTTGAGCGCGGCGTCGGCACCTTTGCGCCGGTCATCGCTGACCGAAACGCCGGCCGGGCCGTTGAGGATCAGGATCTTGCCCTTGCCGCCGATGGCGTCGATCAGGAAGTTGGCCGCCTGGTCGCCCCATTGCGAGGAATCGGTGTTGACCTTGGCGGTGACCTGGTCGGTGTCGACGAGGCTGTCGAAGTTGATGATGGCGATGCCCTTGGCGCAAGCGTCGGCCAGCACGCGCGCCGGCGCGGTCGACGAACCGGCGATCAGGATGATGGCGTCGACATCGGAGTCGATCATCGACTGGATCTGCTGGATCTGGACGTTGGCATCGCCCTGGGCGTCGGTGACGACGAGCTTGTCGACCAGCCCCTGCTTCTTCAGGGTCTCGACCTCGGCTTCGATCGTGCCCTGCGTCTGCTTCATCCAGGTCGGCACGGAATAGATGTTGGCCCAGCCGATCGTGTACGGCGCCTTGCGGTCGCCCTTGATACAGTTGGCGGCGGCGTTGGCCTGCGAGGCGGCGCCGAGGCCCAGGACGAGACCGAGGCAAAGGGCGCTGGCGGATGCGAAAAACGATGATTTCATCATGACTGTTCCCTTCAAAGGTTGTGGCCTCGACGTGCGGCATCGCGACGAAGAAACCCACCGGTTGCCGAGCTCGGAAACCGTCTGATTTTCGTCGGGACTTTCTGCGTCAGGCTCGTTAGTTTGTCTGGTATTTCAGACGATGTGTCTGTATATCGGACAAAATGGATGCTAGTCCGAGCCTTGACATCTTTCAAGCGTCTTGAGACGAGGACCGTAATGATTTTTGAGCGGATGCGGCTGACATGAGTGACGGCGCTACTGATGTGATCGAAAAATTAGCCAGCGCAGAGCCGCGCAACGGCGAGCGGCGACGCGGCATCGACCGTGTCATCATGTTGCTCGAAGCCTTGCTGCGGCACCGCGCGCCGATGCGCGTCGGCGACATCGCCAAGATGATCGGCGCCCCGCGTTCTACTACCTACGAAATCGTCAACAGCCTGCTCGAAGCCGAAATGCTCGAAAACGTCGGCGGTGAAGGTTACGTCTATTTCGGGCGCGCAATGCATCTGTTCGGGTGGGCCTATTCGCATCACAACGCCCATTACCGTCGCATTATCGAGACCTTGGACAAGCTGGCCGCGGAGACAGGCGAGACCGTCCAGCTATGCGGCCTGCGTGGCAACAAATACGTCGTTCTGGACTGCCGGGATTCGCCGGGCCCTTTCCGGATTTCAAGCGATGTCGGGGTCGAGGTGCCGATCCCGTGGACGGCGTCCGGACGACTGCTGCTCGGCCATATGAGCGAGCAGGAGCTGAAGGACTTCATTCCGCCTGCCGACTACAAGCTTCCCGACGGCCGCATCATTGCACCAGCCGAGTTCTTTGCCGACGTCGCCGCGGCACACCGGCAGGGTTTCAGCGAGACCACAGCCCTGGCCGACCGCTTCACTTGGTGCATGGCCGCGCCCATCCAGGACGGCCACGGCGCCATCAACAGGACCTTGTGTTTGGTGTTGCCCGTCGACACGCCGGAGCCACGGCGCGACGAACTGCTTGCGCTGCTGCGCGAGCGCGCCCGTGGACTATCGCTGGCGGGAGGCTGACGATCAGCCGTCTTGCCCCTGGTCTTTCATGCGCTCGGACTTCCACCTAAATTTGGCGGGCTCGGAGGGAAACTACCGGATAATCGATTTCATGACGCGAATCTTGCTCAGAACGCCAACGCTGCTCTCGGCAAGCATTTCTGATTATAAGTCTGCCTCTCGACCGCCCTTCTCTTTGTTTAGCGAAACAGCCACTGTCGAAGGGCAACAGCCCCTACAAATACCTATCACCCTCTCGTAGTCGGCGCCCTCGAAAACGCTGATATGATCGCCTCGAGCGACACATTCAGTGCATTCGAAAAGGTCCTGCCCTTCTGCCAAATCGCCACGTAGTGATAGAGCGCGGACGGTTCCACTGGCCTTATTCCCAGGTGAAACGCCGCGTATTCGCGCGCAATGATTTCATTGGTTATCGAAATGCCCAGGCCAGCCGAAACGTATCCGGCTTCGTGACCGTTGCAATCGAATTCCACCAGTATGTCTGGCTCAACGCCGGCGAAGCGCAAGGCATTGAAGTTCATTTGATGGGCGGCGAACTGCGGATCGATATCAACGATCGTTTCGCCTGCCAGGTCTTGAGCCTCGATACAGGTCTGTTTTGAAAAGCGGTGCTCGGGATGAAAGATGCATACGTTGCGAGCTGACCCAAGCGGCGCCCATTCAAACAGGAGTGGATCCAGCGGCAGTCGCGAGATTCCGAGATCCGCGCGTCCAGCCAGGATGTGCTCGCCGATCTGCTCGTAGCTTCCTGAAATCGACCGGACATTCGAAGCGGTCTTTGAGTGGATAATCGCCACAACCTTGGGCAGGGTCACGAAACCGAAAACAGAAGGCGCGGCAATCGCGATCCGTTGCTTTTCCTCGTTCTTCATAGCGAAGATCGACGCCTCCAGGCGATCCAGCGACGTCAGGGCAAGTTCTACGTTTCGCAGGAGCTCCCAGGCTTCCTGCAAGGGGACGATGCGGTTGGCTGATCGCTTGAACAGTGTGATGCCGAGCGTGGTCTCGAGTTGCTTCACGTGTTGACTGACGGCCGGCTGGCTTATCCCGAGTGCTGCCGCCGCTCGCCTTGTCGAACCGGCCCGCAACACTTCTCGGAAAACCTTCAGTTGACGGAGCTTGAGGTCGCTCTGCAACAACTCCATTCCTTGCGCGCCTTTCCCTGATAACCACCTGGGAAGCAGAAATCGCCATCCCGAGCAGCACCGAACCACCTCAGTATATAACGGCGAGTTATAGATAAAATAATAAAAATTATAGATTGAGTGTGTGATTTCAGGCGCTAGAATTAGCCAATATCTCAAATTAACTCCAAATTACAAATATAACAATTCACAACCTTGGGTTATACGCCTTTGTCTGAGTGACAAAGGTCGGCGTATCCTTCGGTAATTGCGAGTCGAGGAAGCGCCCCAATGGGTGGTTTTACTACTCAATTTGTTGTCGCACTCACCGTGACCATCAGCCTGGCCCTTATCAGCGGCTGCCTTGGTACGGCATTTGGGTTGTTTTTGGCGATTTCGAAGGGCACGGCAAAACCGCGCCTCAACGCGGTCGTGACCGCCTACACCACAGTCGTCCGTGGTGTACCAGAACTTCTCGTTATCCTGCTCATCTACTTCGGCGGAACCACGCTCGCCAGTAAGATCGCCGGCCGGTATGTCGAGGTGAACGCATTCACCGCAGGCGTTATCGCGCTCTCGGTCGTTTTCAGCGGTTATGCGACCGAAGTGTTTCGCGGCGCGATTGCGGCAGTGCCAGCGGGCCAAACCGAAGCGGCAAAGTCGCTTGGGCTGAACGCCTGGCAGCGCTGGATGTTCGTCATCGGACCTCAGATGCTGCGGTTGGCGCTGCCTGCCTATGGCAATCTCTGGATTTCGCTCTTCAAGGATACCGCCCTGGTCTCGATCGTCGGCCTCACCGATATCATGCGCGTTGCGTATCTGGGGGCCGGATCCTTACGCGCACCATTGACCTTCTACCTTGCGGCCTCCGCTCTCTACCTCTCGCTGACCACCGTCACGCTGCTGTCGATCCGGCTGGCTGAGCGGCGCTATCCGGCACTCGGCCGGTAGGAGGGAGCGATCCATGAACCTCGGCTTGGTGTTTGACGCAATGGTGGTCCTGCCTTCGGGTGTCGGCCTCACATTGACCCTGACGGTCCTGTCGCTGACGGCCGGGTTCCTTCTGTCCGTGCCGCTTGCCTTCATGCGCGCATTTGGACGTCCCGGTCTTTCGCTCTCGGTGCTGGCATACACCTATGTCATTCGCGGCACGCCGATGCTCGTTCAGCTCTTTCTGCTCTACTACGGCCTCGCTCAGATCGAGGCGGTGCGAACCAGCATCTTCTGGGTGATCCTGCGCGACCCCTTCTGGTGTGCCCTTCTGACATTTTCGCTGAACAGCGCGGCACACACCACCGAGATCCTGTGCCGCGGTCTCCAGTCCGTGCCTAAGGGTGTCACCGAGGCAGCCACATCTCTCGGCTTGAAACGCTTCCAGATCGCTCGCCTGGTCACCTTCCCGATCGCTTTCCGGATATCGCTCCCGGCCTACGGCAATGAGATCGTCGGAATGATCAAGGGCTCGTCGCTCGCGAGCACCGTGACGCTGCTCGAGATCACCGGCATGGCGAGACAGATGGTGTCGACCACGTTCGCGCCGTACGAGATTTTCATCGTCGCCGGAGCGATCTATCTATCGCTGACGTCGATCGCGGTGAAAGCGATCCAGTTGCTGGAGCGATGGCTGTCGACCGACGGCCATCTGGTGCGTCGACGAAAGGCGCGATTGCGCCCCGCCCTACCTGACCCAGGGATCACCACGCCCCTGCCCTGACGCCGCAGGTTCTGGGCTCCCCTTTCCATCCAAACCAACGAAGAGGTGCATCATGCGCATACCCCTGGCTATTGCTGTTTCTATCGCATCCCTGATGTCGGCACCCCCCGCCGGCGCCGAAAACGGGCGCGTCATATCGATTGCCACTGAAGGTGCCTCGCCGCCTTGGGACGGCACCGACGCGAATGGTCAACTCTACGGTTACGATATCGATGTTGGACAGGAACTGTGCCGTCGCATTGAGATCAAATGTACCTTTGTCCCGCAGGATTGGGACGGGATCATCCCAGCACTGCTTGTCGGCAAGTTCGACGTCATCATGTCCGGGATGGCGATCACGGAAAAACGCAAGCAGTCGATCGCGTTCTCGATCCCCTACGCCACCGGCTTCAACCAGTTCGTGGTGCGCAAGGACCTGGGTCTCGACGCTGGCGACACCAAGGAAAAGGTCAACCTTTCGACCATCGGGGGCAAGGAGAAGGCGACCATTGCACGCCTCAGATCGACACTCGCCGGCAAGGCGATCGGGGCTCTTCGCTCGTCAAATTCGGAAGCCGTGGTGAAGGAAATCCTGGGCGATGTCGTGACCATCCGCAGCTATGACAGCCTCGACAACATGAAGCTCGATCTTGCCGCGGGCCGTATCGACGGCGGTCTCGCCGACTATTTCACCTGGCGGGATTTTCTGGAGACACCTTCCGGTTCGGATGCGGTGTTTTTCGGGCCGGAACTGAAGGGCGGGCTTTGGGGGCCGGGCGTCGGCGCCGGCATGCGCAAGGATGATACTGAGTTGCTCGCCAAGTTCAACGCGGCCATCGACGCGGCTACCAAGGATGGGACGATCAAAGCGCTGAGCCTGAAATGGTTCAAGAGCAATATCTCGCCTGCCCTCTCGCAATAGGCGGCAACCGACTTCGACATTGACGTGGCGCTGGCCGCAACGCCGGCGCCCTCCCCTCCTTCAAGGCGAGCCCCATGAAAGACCAATTCTGCGCGGTCGTTACCGGCCAATCCCTGATCAAGCACGACATCCGTGACGTCAAAGACGAACGCTTCATCGCGGTTACGGACTTCCTGCGCCAAGGCGACGTCGTCTTCACCAACTTCGAGTCGACGATCCTCGGCAAGCACGGTGGGTCGCCGACCAAGGGCAAATACTTCGGATATTCCAGGGCTGAAGTGCTCGACGCATTGCAGGCCATCGGTTTTAACGCGCTTGCGCTCGCGAACAACCATGCCTTCGATCTCGGCGCTGGCGGCATCCTCTCGACGCTGGAGGAGGTGGAAGCGCGCGGTTTCATGCATGCCGGCATCGGAGCCGACGAGACTGACGCCAGGAAACCGGGCCGCCACCGGCTGGGCGCGCGCGAGGTCGCGCTTCTTGCGATGGATGCAGGCCCCGGCCCGACCAACATGTATGCCGAAGACCGCACGGCCTTCCGTCCGGCTCGGCCCGGGGTCAATCGTTTGAACACCATTCGCAAGATGGGGGTGCCGGACGGACATTTCCGCAGATTGGCAAAGCTGGGCGCTCATCTGCAAAGCTCCCCATTTGAACTGGCGAACTATGCGCAACCGGAGGACCCTGTTGAGGTGTCGGCCGATAAGGAGATCAATTTCTATGGCACCGTATTCACGCAAGCCGCCGATTTTAGCCGTCTGATCGAAGTCGACCGGCAAAGCGCGACTGTCCAACTGTCAGCCATCCGCCAAGCGGCGGCACAAGGGGATTTCGTAATCGCCTATCTGCACCACCATCATTGGGAGCCAGGTTGGCAGGACGTGCCGCGCTGGGTGCAGACCTTTGCGCGAATGTGCATCGACGCTGGCGCGAATCTGTTCGTCAGCCACGGCGCGCCGGTGTTGCAGGCCGTGGAAATCTACAATGGCTCGCCGATTTTCTATGGCCTTGGAAACTTCCTATTCCACGTCCAACCAGACGAAAACGAATGGGATCCATCGGAAGTCTGGCAAAGCATCGTCGCCGCGTGCCGCTATGATGCGGGCGGAAACCTCGCAGAAATAGATCTCCTGCCCGTCGTGATCGGCGCGGAGGCCCAATCTCTCGGATCGGCAACAGGCAGACTGGTGCCCGTCGCCGTGACGGGAAGCGCGGCGCGAGACATCCTCAAGGGATTCGCGACCCGCTCGCGGGCGTTCGGCGTCGAAATCGAAGTGTCCTCGGCTTGCGGCCGCATCGCCCTGCCCGCTGCCCGAAAGTTCGGCTGACGGCTCGACCGGCCGTCAGACGGTCTTGCATTTGGCCGGCGGGGATTCGCCGGCAGTCTCGCTGTCCGCCTTTGTGTCTAGCAGGGCCAGTTCTTCTCCTAAAGCTGCAATCAGGGACGAGACGCGACCGCGCACACGCGGCGGAAGTTTCACTAAGCCCTCAATCAGGCGCCGCCCTTCCGCGCTGGCAATGAAATCCAGGCGCTCATCGACCGGGAGGGGCCGCGCCGCGACGCGGGCCTCATCGTTTCCCGGCAGGCCTTCGAAGAAGCGGCCGACAGGAACGCCGAGCGAGCTGGCGATCTCGTAGAGCATCGACGCGCTCACGCGATTCCGCGCGTTCTCGTATTTCTGGAGCTGTTGGAAGCTGATTCCTATGGATCGGGCAAGCTGGGCTTGCGATACGTCGGACTGGACGCGAACGGTCGCAATCTGCCTGCCGACATGCTGATCGGCGGGATGAGGGTCAATGTCGATCTTTGGCTTCGGCCCCGCCCGAAGGAGGACGGAGCGTCGCGGTCTCAACAAGGCCTTTTGATCCTCCACAAGTCAGTCGGATAAAGAGTCTCTCGCGTACGCTCCGGGTTTTCGCGTCGATGTTATCTGAAAGCCGAATCGCCATTTAATATACCTTATAGGGTGTGAAATAACCCTATTAGTGGCAAAGAATATCTGCCTGCCGATTGTGGACGCATGGTCAGTCCACGACAGATTCGAGCCGCACGAGCTTTGCTGGGTTGGTCTCAGCAGGAACTCGCTGACAAGGCTATTGTTTCCCTTAACGCGCTGGTCCGGTTGGAAAACGGCAAGGTGGATTCCCGGATAAGCACTTTGCAGGCAATTGAAGCGGCCCTGACAAAAGCGGGCGTCGAATTCTTATCCGTAGGGCAGAGGGGTGAAGGTGTCCGGCTCTTAAATCCTCGGGCTTGATAGTGAATTTGGCGGTATGGTTTCTGTTTGATGCGGTTGCTCGATTGGCAGCCTCGCGTTTCGTTCGGCAATGTCGCGGAGTAGTCAATTCGCTATCTGCACGATCCCCCTTCCGACCTGCGCGATCCTAGCCTGCCTGATGGGTTGCCGGATCGTTATGGCCGCACCATCACACAACTTGGTTGCAGACCGATATCCAATGTTTCCGATGGGTTTGCTCCAGGCGGTGCTGCTGACAGAACACCCATTCAGTTCCCTCATGAGCCTGCCGACCTCCGCACCACGCGCTACCGCAGGACCAACTGATCCGGCTCGCGCCTAGATCTCTGTGTAAGCAAACGCGGTTAGGCTTGGTCTCGCATCCGCAATTGTCGTTCCCACAATTGCTCTCCTGCGGGTGACGAGAGACAAAGTCGTGGTATTGTCGGAATCAGCCATGATCCGAGCTCCAGACAGCTTGGGTTGTGGCCAGGCCGAACGACGTGTTGGAGCACGACGTTCGGCCAACAAGAGTGAACCACATTACGTACATACCGTACATTACGGACACCGCCATTGTCAAACGTTCCTGATCCTCTCGACAACAAAACTGAACGCTTCGAGTTGCGGCTCTCGACCGACTTACTTGCTCGCGTAGACGAATGGCGTCGCACTCAGCCAGATCTTCCCACCAGATCAGAAGCATTCCGGCGATTGGTGGAGGCCGGTCTAGCTTCAAAATAGGTTGCGGCTTGGTATTACCATCTCGAGTGCGCTTGGCAGCAGAATATAACCGGTCTGGCCATTGCAAAGCGGTTAGCGGTTGACACTGGCAGTCTGTTGAATAGCAATGCAGGGCGCAAAGAATACTCGGCTGGAGCCAAGCTGAGCCGGTCGAAGGCGTCTCGCGAGTTGCGGTTGTGGATTTCGAAGAGGATTGCGTAGCCCACATCGCAACAACCTCGAATGCTTTCGTGAGGCACTCCATTGCCGGCATCGAATTTATTCAAGAGAACGGAGGCGGCGCGCGTGTGCGGTTGGCCAAACGGCACCTACCGACGCCAAACGCACGGTGTGGCGCTGTAGACGCGCCTCATCCACCGACCCGCGCGGCGTTGCCCTGAAACCAGATAGCCCTTCTTCTCCGTCGCGCAGAGCATGGGGTAGAGTGGTTAGAGCTGAGGCCGTGAATGGGGCTGAGTTCCGGGTTTCTGGAGATTTCCCACCGTTTATGCGACTTTTCGAGCACAGACCAGGAACATTTGGCCGTTTTCCATTCATCGCCTAAGGCGGCCTATGATGGCAAGCCAACCTATCAGATGATCCTGCAGCATAGCAGCACCGCGAACGTCGTCATTCCACCTCGGTCGACGGCAGTGGAAAGCGGTGATACCGGACCGCTTGGTCAACGGCACAAGCCCATTATCGCGATCGCAAGCGACGGTCGGCTGAGATGGCAGGCTGCTACCGGCTATGGTACGCGGGCTCTGATCGAGACCGCCATCGGAAGGTACAAGGCCTAATCGGACGACGCTTGCGGGCTCGTTCGTTCGCCGCTCAGCAGACCGAGGTTGCCGTCGGTTGCAGCGTGCTCGACCGCATGCTGGCGTGTGCACGCCCGGAATCTGTCCGGCATCAAGTCCGGCAGGTATAACCGGCAACATCAAGACCGAAATGCGTTCGATTTCATATCCGCGCACCAACGCCGCGTCATTGCCTTCATCTCGCGGCAGATCCAATGCTCACGCAAGAAATCAGCCGTCGGCGGCCGCTCAAAATTTACCATTCTCATGAATAGTCCCAGATGTTTAACACCTACCGGTATCTTGGCGGCTATAGTCCGAGCTGCGCTGGTGGACTCGGAAATATCTCGGCATGTGCGGTTTTAGCGGTTATTTCGGCACTGTCCGGGATGGGAGGGCGCTCCTTGAAAGGATGACGGCTGCCATTGCGCATCGCGGCCCCGATGAGCAGGGGTTCTTCACCACAAAGGCGGCCGGCCTCGGCCATGCGCGGCTGTCCATCGTCGGCCTGGGGGACGGCCAGCAGCCCATGTCCGATGCGACGGGCGATCTGACGATCGCCTTCAACGGCGAGATCTTCAACTATGTGGAACTGCGCGAGCAGCTTCGCGCGAAAGGCCGCCATTTCCGGACAGCCAGCGACACCGAAGTGATCCTGCATCTCTATGACGAGATGGGGGAGGATTGCGTCTCCGCGCTCAATGGCGATTTCGCCTTTGCGCTCTGGGACGGCCGCCGCCGCCGCATGGTTCTGGCGCGCGACCGCATGGGGGTCCGGCCGCTCTTCTATACAAGGCAGGGCGAACGGCTTTACTTCGCCTCGGAGGTCAAGGCGCTCCTCCAGGCCCCGGGCGTCGCGGCCGAGATTGATCCGGTCGCACTCGACCAGATCTTCACGCTCTGGGCCCCGATCGCGCCGCGCACGGCCTTCCGCAATATCTACGAGCTCGAACCGGCAAGCCTGATGATCGTGCAAGAGGGCAGCGTCTCGACGCGGCCCTACTGGAGTCTGGAGTATCCCGACCGGGACGCGCCGCCCCGGCACCGGGACGAGCGTGCCGCGGCCGAGGAACTGAGCGCCCTCCTGACGGAGGCGACCCGCATCCGCATGCGCGCCGATGTGCCAGTCGGCGCCTATCTCTCTGGCGGCCTCGATTCCTCCATCACATCGGCGCTGGCGGCGGGCATGGCGCCGGGTGGCCTCAGGACTTTCTCGGTCACCTTCGATAGCGCCGAACATGACGAGAGCCCCTTCCAGCTCGAGATGGCCCGTGCGCTCGGCACGCATCACAGCGCCGTCGCCTGCGGGGAAGGCGATATCGCCGCCGTCTTCCCTGACGTTATCCGCTTCACGGAGCGGCCGATCCTGCGCACTGCCCCTGCCCCGCTCTACAAGCTCTCGAGCCTCGTGCGCGAGGCCGGCTTGAAAGTAGTGCTGACGGGCGAAGGCGCCGACGAAGTCTTTGCCGGCTACGATATTTTCAAGGAGGCCAGGGTTCGGCGCTTTTGCGCGAGACAGCCCGGCTCCCGCATCCGGCCGCATCTGTTCCGCAAGCTCTACCCCTATCTTCCGGGCCTGAGGCAGCAATCGGCCGAGTACCTGTTCTCCTTCTTCGGGGCTAGCGGCGCGGCGCTCGACGATCCGCTGTTCTCCCATCGGCCGAGGTTCGACGGCACGGCGGCGACGAAGCTGTTCTACTCGGGCGATCTGCGTGCCACATTGTCCGGATATGACGCCGCCGAGGAGCTCGCCGCGCGGCTGCCCGAGGCGTTCGCCCGCTGGCATCCCGTGCATCAGGCGCAATATCTGGAAGCCCGCTTCCTTCTCCCCGGCTATATCCTGTCCAGCCAGGGCGACCGCATGGCGATGGCCCACGGCATCGAGGGCCGCTTTCCCTTCCTCGACCATCATCTGGTCGAGTTTGCCGCCGGCCTTCCTCCCGAGATGAAGCTGAAGGGGCTCGTAGAGAAGCATATTCTCCGGGAGGCGACCAAAGACCTGCTGCCGGCCGCCATCGGCCGGCGGACCAAACAGCCCTATCGCGCACCGGACAGCCAGTCCTTCGTTGGTCCGGCCACGAGGGACTATGTCCAGTCGGCCCTTGGCGACGCCGCAGTCAGCGCCGGCGGGCTCTTCAATCCGAAGGCAGTGGCAAAACTACATGAGAAATGCAGCCGCCAGCCGGCCTCCGGCTTTCGCGACAACGCGGCCTTTGTCGGCATCCTGTCGACGCAGCTGTGGCTGACGACTTTCACCGGCACAGGCATTTGCAACGCAAAGGCCGCCTGACACCACCAAGGAAAGCGAACGACATGACCGATACGATCCGAGACGCAGTGAAGGCCTTTGTCATCGAGAACTTCCTGTTCGGCGACACCACCCACGCCCTCGCCGATACGGACTCGCTGATCGAGAACGGCATCATCGATTCGACCGGCGTTCTGGAACTGGTGGCCTTTATCGAGGACCATTGCGGAATCACAGTTGCGGACGCCGATATCGTGCCGGCCAACCTCGATTCACTGGCGCGCATCACGGCCTTCATCACAGCGAAGACCGCATCGCTCGTCGCGGCGTGACGGCTGGCAGCGGAAGGCCCGAGCTCATGCGGGTCGAGCAATTCCTCATCACGAACGCGGCCGCGCATGGCGCGAAGACGGCGCTTGTCACCGACCGGAAGCGGTTGCGCTATGACGAGCTCGACGATCTGTCGAACCGGCTCGCGACCGCTCTCGCCGCGAATGGCGTGCAGCGCGGCGACCGCGTTCTCGTCTTCATGGACAATTGCTGGGAAGCCGCCGTCTCGATCTTCGCGGTTCTCAAGGCGGGCGCGACCTTCAGCCCGATCAACGCCTCCACCAAGGCCGACAAGCTCGCTTATGTCATCGACGATTGCGAGGCTGCGGCGATCCTGACCCAGGCCAAGCTGAGGCCTGTCGTGATCCAGGCGCGTGCGCTGTCGGACCGGCCGCTCTTCGTCGCGTCGACGCAAGCGCCATCCAGCCATACGCCGGATGGCGCTGCCTCCTTCGAGGATTGTCTCAAGGTCGCGCCCGTGCCCGTTCGCCATGGCGGGATCGACATCGACCTCGCCATGCTGATCTACACCTCGGGCTCCACCGGCCGCCCCAAGGGCGTGATGATGACGCATCGCAATATCGATGCCGCGGCCGAATCCATCACGACCTATCTGCGCAACACCCCTGACGACATCATCCTCAATGTCCTGCCCCTGGCTTTCGACTACGGCCTCTATCAGCTGCTGATGGCGATGAAGCTCGGCGCGACCCTCGTCCTCGAAAAATCCTTCGCCTTTCCGCAGGCCATTTTCGAGCGCATCCGCGCCGAGAAGGTCACCGGTTTCCCGCTGGTGCCGACGATGGCGGCGCTGATCCTGCAGATGCGCGATTTGGCGCCGGGTTTCCTGCCGAGCCTGCGCTATATCTCGAACACCGCCGCCGCCCTGCCGCCGGTGCATATCGCCCGGCTGCGCGAGCTGTTCCCCGCCGTGCGGCTCTATTCCATGTACGGTCTGACGGAGTGCAAGCGCTGCACCTACCTGCCCCCGGAGGAGCTGGACCGCCGGCCGGGTTCCGTCGGCATCGCTATTCCCAACACGGAAGCGATCGTCGTCGACGATGAGGGCAACCGCGTGCCACCGGGCGTGGCGGGCGAGTTGGTCATCCGCGGCCCGCATGTCATGCAGGGCTATTGGCGCAACGACGTGGCCACGGAGCAGATGCTGCGTCCCGGGCCGCATCCCTGGGAAAAGCGGCTCCACACCGGCGACCTGTTCCGGACGGACAAGGACGGCTTCCTCTATTTCGTTGGCCGTAAGGACGACATCATCAAGACGCGCGGCGAAAAGGTCGCCCCGAAGGAAGTCGAAACTGTGCTGCATGCCCATCCCGGCATCGTGGAAGCCGTGGTGACCGGCGTGCCGGATCCGGTGCTCGGCCACGCCATTGCCGCCCTCGTCGTTCTCTCGGACGAGACCCTGAGCGAACGGGACATCATTCGCTACTGCGCCGTTCATCTCGAGGATTTCATGGTGCCGAAGCTCATCGAGTTCCGCCGCGAGTTGCCGAAAACCGATACCGGAAAGGTCAGCCGAAGGCTGGCGGCCGAAACGTTGGGGACTGCAGAATGAACCTCTCCCTCGCCCCGAGCCGTCCCGCCTTCTCGGCCGACGCGCTGACGCTCGACAACGCTGCGGAAACCGATCGCATCGTCGCCGGGTTGCGCGAGCTGCTACGCGGCATGCGCAAGCGCGGGCTCGTGCTCGGCCTCTCTGGCGGCATCGATTCCAGCGTCTCGGTCGCGCTCGCCGCCCGCGCCGTCGGCGCGAAGAACGTCTTCTGCCTGTTCATGCCGGAAAGTGACTCCGATCCCGACAGCCTCCGCCTCGGCCGGCTGGCCGCCGAAACCTTCGGCGTCGAAGCGATCGTGGAGGATATCGGCCCGACGCTGCACGCGATGGGTTGTTATGAGCGGCGGGATGCCTTCATCCGCGAGCTGGTGCCGGAATACGGGCCGGGCTGGGCCTCAAAGATCGTCATCGCCAATTCGCTCGCCGGCGAAGGCTACAACATCTCCTCGCTGGTGGTGCAGGACCCCGAAGGCCGGCAGACGAAGCTGCGCATGTCGCCGGCGGTCTATCTCGGCATCGTCGCCGCCACCAACATGAAGCAGCGCACGCGCAAACAGATCGAGTACTATCACGCCGACCGGCTGAATTTCGCCGTGCTCGGCACGCCGAACCGGCTCGAATACGACCAAGGCTTCTTCGTGAAGAATGGCGACGGCGCGGCTGACGTCAAACCGATCGCCCATCTCTACAAGAGCCAGGTCTATGCGCTTGCCGCCCATCTCGGCATTCCCGAGGAAATCTGCCGCAGGGCGCCGACGACCGACACCTATTCCCTCGAGCAGACGCAGGAAGAGTTCTACTTCTCCCTGCCCTATGACCGCATGGATATTTGCCTCTTCGGCCTGAATAACGGCCTTTCAGCCGTGGAGGTCGGCGCCGCCGCGAAGCTGACTACGGTCGAGGTCGAACGCGTCTGGGCCGATATCGCCGCCAAGCGCCGGGCGACGCGCTATCTGCACCTTGGCCCGCAGCTCGTCCGCCCCGTCGAGGAAATCGCCTGCTGAGATCGGCGCGACCATCGGGATTATGTCGCCGCGCGCGCAATGACGGTCTATTCGAACCGCTCCCCGGCCAGGCGATTCCAGTGCTCGCCGGCCAGCCCGTTGAAGAAGCCTTGCGAGCTCAGGAACGCGTTCACCAGCTCCTCGTCGCGCGAATGCACCACGGTCGAGGCCGGTTGAGTGAAGGCGACCCGCCGACCCAGCATCGCTGCCAGCAGGGCGGGTTGCGTCCGGCCGCGCAGGCCGGCGGCGCCGCGCCGCGCTGCATCGCCAATCAAGCAGTCGACGACGGAACCAGCTTGCCCCGGCAGGGCCAGAACCTGCAGCACGCGCGCCATCCTGCCCGGGCGGGTGTGATAGAGGAAGGCGCCGACCAGAGCCCCGCTGGGGGAGGAGACGGACGCGAACACGGCCTCGCCATAGTCCGGCTTCTGGGAAGCCTCCGCGAGGATATGCGCAAGCTGCTCCGCGCTCCAGTCGGGGCGGAGCGGGAACTGCCGCGTCAACGGGTCCAAAAGAGCCGCAAAACCGGCATGATCGATTTCGGCAACCATGAGGCCGCCCTTGCCATTCCAGAGTTCCGGGACCCCGGACCAGCGCATCTCGTTCTCCTGCATCCGTCCGCGAAGATAGCGATCGAGTCCGCGCGCGAGCGGGTCAAGCAAGCGCACGGCGCCGGCTCGCCGCGAGGCTAGATCGAGCAGGAAGGCCGAAGGCCGGATAACCCGGATCCAGTCCAGGCTGTATTGCGGCAGGGCGACCCCGCGCAGTTTCGTCCACATCTGCGTCGAGAGGGCATTTGCGGTTTCGCTGAAGGAGATGTCCTGCGGCCCGGCCAGGAATGTCCTGAGCAGCCTTGCGCCGGCCATCGGGTCGTTCGCCCGCGGTTCGACCATGAGCGAACCACAGATGGCGGCGCGCAGCTTGCGCTGGCCATGCCTCATCGGCAGCACATTCACGCCGACAAAGCCTGAAATGTCGCCTTCGCTCGCAATATGGACGAGAGACGCGATCTCCGGATCGCAGACCGGGCCTTCGAGATAGTGCCAGCGCAGATAAGTCTCGAGCGCCGGAGGCGGCGGCTTTCCACCGTCCCGGAAGGTTCTTTGAAAGAGCCCGACGACGGCCGGAATATCCGCAGCCTGCAGGGGACGAATCTGGCTCATGCCAAACTCGCGGAGGATGAGATCGCGGGCGCACCGTTCTCCCGCTTCCGGAGGAGTGCGACACGCGGCATTCCGACCTCATCCTTGGCGAATGTCACGGGTTCATAGGCCTTGGCTCTGGCTATCAGCGCAGCCACCTGGCGGTCCTGCCCCCGCCCGAACTCGAACAGCAGCCAGCCACCAGGCTTGAGGAAATCGATTGCGTCCCGGATCAGCCGCTGGTGGATCGAGATGCCGTAAGGCCCGCCGTCGAAGGCCTCGCGCGGCTCGCCCTCAAGCAGATGCGCGCTCTCGCCTTCGAGGCGCGCGGTCGAGATATAGGGCGGATTGCAGACAATCATGTCCGCCGCGCCGATAAGCCCATCGCCCTCCAGCGCACCGAACAGATCCCCTTTCCGGATGGTGACCCGGTCCTGAAGGGCCAAGCGTTCGGCATTGCTACGGGCGAGCGCGACCGTGCTGTCAGTCACGTCCACCCCCCAGACGCGGGCCGACGGAACTTCCGCCGCGATCGCCAGAGCAAGGTTGCCGGAGCCGCAGCACATGTCGATCACCATCGGGCCGGGCGCGCGATCGCGAAGAATCGCGAGCGCGCTCTGTCCGAGCAACTCTGTTTCCTGACGCGGCACGAGAACGCCCGGAGCCAGTTCGAGCATCACGCTCATGAAACGATGCAGGCGGGGCGTAGAACGGCCGGCTAGGGCTGCTGCTCTGTGCGGCACGGCGGTTCCTTACGTCATCCGACGGTATTGCATACACAATGACCTATCGCGCTCCGGTAAACGGCTGCTAAAGATATCGCCGCCGATACTCCGCAGCGCCAACTCGGCCATATAGATGCGGCGTTGGTACGCGGATATGAAATCGAACGCATTTCGGTCTTGATGTTGCCGGTTATACCTGCCGGACTTGATGCCGGACAGATTCCGGGCGTGCACACGCCAGCATGCGGTCGAGCACGCTGCAACCGACGGCAACCTCGGTCTGCTGAGCGGCGAACGAACGAGCCCGCAAGCGTCGTCCGATTAGTGCCTTGTACCTTCCGATGGCGGTCTCGATCAGAGCCCGCGTACCATAGCCGGTAGCAGCCTGCCATCTCAGCCGACCGACGCCCGCTTGCTTCGCTGTTGCCCCGGCCGCCTCAAGCGCCAGCCGCTGCCGCCAAGCGCCGGAAAACCGCTCCTGCCGGCGGAGGCGCGGAGAGGGTTTGGGACGCAGAAACATCGCAAGCACGATGAATCATGGCGGCGCTTTTGGCAACCGTTTGCGTTTAAAACCGCCACACCTGTCGCGATGTAAGAACGAATGATAATGTTGCAATATCAGTCGTTTAATTGTGCCAGCCTCGTATCAGTCATTGCTTTCTGTTAGCTGTTTCTGATGCAGTGTCTGCTTTTGGTGCGAGTTTGAATTGAGTCCATGGAGAGCGAGGCGCGAAGCAGCCATCCGCAACCGGCATTACACATGCCAGTTGCTGGAAGCGCGTAGAACATTCAGGAAAAGGCCCATTCCTCATCGGTCGGCGCAATCAGCCCGTTCCGCAGCCGGCTGTGAAGTTCATGCCACGACGGGTCTGATACGAAGCCTTTCATGCTTCCACATGCCTCGGCGAAGGAAATGTCGCCTAAACAGTCGATAACATCACTCATCCCGCCGTTCCTGCTATTTAGGAATAGCTCGAGCGGATCATCGTCACACTCAATTACCCGATGTCCCCAAGCACCCGGTACGTCGTCGGTTGCGAGAGCTTGCCGAAGATCTTCATCCACGCCTGCGGCCTCGAGCGCCCGGCAGACGACATAGCGCATCAGGGGGTAGTACATCGGCTGATAGCTGCCTCCAAGCGCACGCACGCCGGGAAGGATCGACAAAACCAGAAACATCAGCAATAGATTCGGGATAAGGCTGCGGTTTGCCAGCCGCCCGAGGATGTCGGGGGCTGTGAAGGACGCCACCCTCATACCGGTCGCAGGATCTATGAGTTCTCGGGCGATCAGGCGCAGCGGAAGGCGTTTGCCATTTTCATAGAGCCAGAAGAAATCGGTACCGCGCGCGAGCCAGCCACTCCAGGGGCCGGACGCAAGCCCGTCGAGACCGGCCAGGATATTGGAGGCGAACTTCGGGTCTTCCAGTAGTCTCATGCGTAGCCAGGAATTTTCGTCCGACAGATGGTCGGCCACCAGGTCAGCGACATCCTCGTCGTCGATCTGCAGGAAAGCAAAGCGGCCTCCGAACATTTTTGGCCAAAGGATGAGATTGGCTGCCTTGATGGCATGCGCCGGCCGCTCGAATTGCGTCTTCGGCAGAAGGCTACGAAGCAGCGTGAGCGCGTCGCCCTCAGTGTTCGGCTCCCTCGGTAACAACTCGAACCTATAGGGTCCCGGCCCGGCTAGCAGGCTGTATCCGATCATGCGACTTCGGCTGAGGCCAAAGACGTTGACAGACTTGCCGTCAACGGTGAGCCAGCCTGGTCCCTTGCGTGGTTTTTCAACGAGGTTCACCGTCGAAACGGCGTAGGAAACATAGGTCGAACAGTCATGCGCCGAGAGACCAAGGAGGCTGAAGATATGCGTGTAATAGGCTTCTGGTTCCATGAGGAGAAACAAATGAGGGCCTGTCTGCAACACGCGGCGCCTTTCGAAATCCCTGCAGATTTCCAAGGCGGTGTCGGCAGACAACCCGTTTCGTGTCGCTGCCTTCCTGATGATGTCGAGTAGTTTGGTGAAGGCGCGAAAGCGGATTTCTGGCACGGACTTGGTAACTGGCGCCTCGAACAGGCGAAACGCATAATCGCGGATCGGCCGGGAATGGTATGGGCTCATCCAGGGGTAGAGTGCCGTCAGCGACCCCAGGACTGCCTGTTTCGCATTTACGCCTGCTGTTAGCTCTTCCACCTCACGATTCACCTTTTTCTTGTGTCTGAATTACACCGACGCTCAAACACGAAATACTGATGAGGAGCACCACTCCGAAGCTGAAGAAAATCGTCGAAGGAAATGCTCGATCTCCTACAGCGGCGGCGATGCCGAAGACGAGTAATCCGAGCGCCACGGCCACACTGTGCATAATGCCTTTTGCCCGGCCCAACAGATAGACCGACACTCGCGACTGCAATGTGACTTCAACGCTGACGCGTCCAAGATTGTACAGAAATCCGAGCGCGGCAAAAAGGATCACTGTCCAAGGCGTGCGCAGAGATGTCAGCGCCATGAGGACCAGCGCCGTTAAGCCCAAAAGCATGAGATGCCGCGCGTGGGTACTCATCGCTCTTTCAATCCGGAATAAAGAGACCGCACCGATCAGTGAGCCCGCCGACCATGCAGCCTCGAGGTAGCCGAAATCCACGGCAGTACCCTTCTGCTCCTGGAAGACGAAGCTCGATCCCATGACGCTGACAAGCACCGCGCTGGTATAGAGAAGCGCATAGACGACAATGAGACGACGCAGGCTCGGATCGATTTGGGCTGCCGAGATTTTGGCGATGCGGATATCACGCGAAGCCGGTTCCAGCCGCATCCTGGTCAGGCAGCCCGCTGAAAACAGGAAGAAGGCAGCAAGAACGGTGAATGGCAGGGCTGGGGAGCGCTCATGCAGCAACGGCCCGGCAAGTAGAGCTGCGCCGAGGTTGCCGAGCTGCATGACAAAGAAGACGGCGGAATTCGTGGCTACAAGATCGCGGCCGTCAGCTATCACGGGGATCATTGATTGAGAGCTCGTTAGCGCGACACGGTCGCAAAACGAAAAGAGGGCCGCTGACAGGCAGATGATCAGCAACACGTCCATGTAGAGGAGCGCGCAAGCGGTAGCCAGCATAACGAGGAAGCGGCTGAGGTCTGCCGCAACGTTCAAGCATCGCCTGTCAAATCGATCCGCCGCTACGCCGGCCAAAGGGCTCGCAATGAATTCGACAACGCTGACGATCGCAAGGAACGTCGCGACGCCGGCGGTTCCGTACCCTCGCTCGACGAGAATCCAGGCGGAGGCGATGTAGAAGCCGTTTCGGGCAACGGCCGCCGATAGCGTGCTGGCCAGACCGAGGCAGGGATTGGACCGGTCGGCCCGTCCTTTGGCATGACGATTTCGAACCAGGTTTGACATGAGCGGCGTATCCCGGGCTGACCGCCGATGGATACCTTCTTCCGCCAAGCCTGCTTTACTGTGATGTTGGGGATTTCCGATACTTGCTGAGAACCGACAGGCGGCGACCTAGATTCTGCACTTACGACGAAATTCCGTCGGGCCCGCACCGAAAGCCCGCTTAAAGGCGGTCGCGAAATGGCTCGAACTGCCGAAACCACATTCCATCGCGATTTCCGTCGCCGACAGATTGGTCGATCGCAGCATGTCCGCGGACTGCTCCAACCGTCGCTGCGCAATGAATGCGTGCGGGGTCATGCCTGTCGACTGCTTGAAGGCCCTCCAGAAATGGAACCGGCTAACCCCAACCTCCTTTGCCAAATCGGCGAGCGTCGGTCTGCCGTCCGACAACGCCTCGATCATTGCCACCGCTCGCTTGAGATCGAACGATGACAAACCGCCTTTTACCGGTTCCTGATGGAAGCCGTTCAACCTTAACATTTGCCCGAGCAATTGCGTGGCCTGGCACTCCACCATCGTTGCGCTGATGGGGTCAGGCTGCTTGAGCTCCAAGGCAATCCTCTGCAAAGCCAACTCTACAGTGCCGTCCCGAAATCCGATCGAAGGCGGCAGCACCGCCGGGCGATGGCGAGCCATTCCCGCAAACACATCATCGGCGAACCCTCTTTCAATTGAGACCAGGAGGTAGGAAGCGGTCGCGTCCCCCTCGTCCCACCCATTCCAATCACTGCCCGCGGGCATGAAGATTATCGAACCGGCCCGGCGCGGCAAAAAGGCAATCCGGCGCCCATCCACGATGTCTTCTCCGCGGCACGCCGTGCCCTTCAGGTTCATCAAGAACACATGGTTTGGCTGGAGGATTCTTGTCTCCTGACGCTCAAGCCCGGTTCTTTTGACTACGTCCGCCCGCACGCTCCCCCAACTCTCATACTTGTGGTCAAGCGATTGGTGCCGTGAACGGCGATTCTCGGTCGGGTCGAGGGCAAGAGTATTCACGTATCGACAGCCTCCTTACTGGCGAATGGCCAGTCGTTGCATGATGTGGCGAACCATGGGTTGCTGAACAACACGCAAATAACTCTGGATTGGTAGAAGATGTGACTTTAGCGAAAAAATGGCAAACGAGTGAAAGCCGCCTGTATCCGGCAGGCCTACCAGTTGGCTCAGCCAATACTTGAGCCCGGTGAAATATTAGACCACACTTATCTTAGTGGAATTTCCCCCATCGACGTATCGGCATCTCACCAACAGAACGGTGCTGGAGGCATACTGCGATGCGTGGACTCGACGACTTTCTGGCTGAGTGCGACCATGGCCCACGGATCAACGGACTCGCCGGCTTTTTCGCGGCGACCGCCGCTGGCAAGAGCGGGATGCCAATACGCAAGCCCGTGGCCGACGCCCGCCTCCTGCCGAGCGATGAACTGCTGCGCGGCCTGGTCAGCCTGCATGCGGCACGACAAGGTTTTTTCGACCAGCACTATCACGGCAGCATTCCTTACAGATTGGAAGAGGAGTGCCGGATGGCCTATGCAGTGCTGAAATACGCACGGCACCGTGGCGCTCCGCTTTCGCTATACAGCCTTGGAACAGCGGAAGGCACGATGGCAAGAACACTATCCGAACTGTCGGAGGGACAAATACGCACACTGTCGTGCAGTCCGAACGCGGAGAATTACAAATGCTTCATGGCTTATGGCCAACCGCCACACGCCGACTTTTTCGTCGGTCCCTTCCACAAGTTGACGAAGGACGTCCTGAGTTCGGATCCGCGATTGGCAAATTTCGCTCACGGGTTCGATATCATTCTCGAAGATACGACCTTCCAGATGTACTCGCCAAACAGAACGGGACAGATCGAGTTCGTGACCCAGCACCTCAAGCAGGACGGAATCTTCGTCTTCGTCGAGAAGTTCCGGGCAACCGAGGAGCCGGACTACAGGCGTCGCGAATACCAGAAGGATTTCGGCTTCAAGGCGCGCTATTTTCCGCCAGACGAAATCGAGAAGAAGCAAACCCTCGTTCTGGATACGATGTTCGGCAATGAAGTGACTTTGGCAGAGATGGCTGACGCAATACGCGCACATTTCAGCTACTGCTCCCTGACGTGGAACAGCGGAAATTTCTGTAGCCTCGCGGCGAGCAATAGCGAGGAAAACCTGAACCGGTACCTCTCCCAGATGGCCACTCCGGCCATTCCGCACGAGTACGTCTACGAAACGAGCTTGTGTCCGACCCTGCCCGTTAGCGTCGCCGCCGCGCAGGAATAGGCTCCTGCGCCTTGGGACAGGTCAACAATACGCTCCGCCGTTTGGACCATGTCTTCGCAGCTGTCGATCATGGTAGCCTCAGGCAGGCCGCAAGAGTTCTCAGAGTGCGGGAATCCTGTGTCAGCCGCAACATCGTTGCTCTTGAGCAATTGCTGGACATGCAGTTGTTTGATCGCGACGTCCATGGCGTTCGGCTGACCGAAGGAGGCCGGGCCTGGACTGACCTCGTCCGGGCTCATTATGAGGGCTTGCAAGATGCCTTGGCCGGAGTTGGTCGTGACGACCAGGATGATGCCAAAACAGTCAAGATAGGGTTGTGCGGCCAGATAGGCCGGGCGTTCGTGGCGCGCCTTGTCGATCGATTTCGCAGCTTACATCCTGGCGTGAGCATCGCCATCGAGGACGTTCCCCATGAACAGTGTCTGGCGGCAATACGCCGCCGGCGCCTCGACATCGTCTTCACGCATGGCCTGGAGAACGCCGCATTGTGCCGTAGCGAAATATTTGCGCACGAGCGCTTGTTCGTTCTGCTGCCCTGCTACCATCCGCTTGCTGAAAGGCCTGCGGTCACATGGTCAGATCTTGCAGATACGTGTCTGCTGGTTTCAGGCGGATCCCCCCGGGATCTGCGTTTGCTGGAGCATATCGCTGCGAATGGTGGCCCCACTGTCCAGATATGTCGCGCCAGCGAAGCAACGGTCATCCTCAAGGTGCAACTCGGTCAAGGCGTGACTCTGGCGGGCGAGGGTTTTGCCAGGACAGTCGCCATCGACGCCACGGTGTGGAAACCGATCCGTGGCCAGAGCAGCGTCAGTTCGATCAAGGCAGTGTGGCTGGAATCGAACCCAAAGCGCGCGCTTTTGCGGCTGGTTGGGACAGCAAGAAACATGGTAACAGCAACGCGCCCCCCTACCCCTGTCAATGTACGAAGTACGGAACGCCGCGGCGCGATTTCTGACGTCACGCCATGACTGGGAGGTGCGACTGACCCGGTTTGACTTCAGTCGTCCCGCCTCTAACCACCCTCCGAACGCTTTGCCCTGGCAAAGCCTCGATCCGTCGCAATGAACCGCTCCAACATCGCAACGATGAGGCGCGGCGCATCGGCGGGCCGTTGCCCCGCTTCGCGGCCGAGGATCTCGGCATAAGCGGTCAGATCACGGTGCAATGCCGCGGGTAGTTCCACCATGACCTTGACAGGCTTGTCGTCAGCGATTGGCCCCAGTTTCAACTTGGCCATTTCAGCCTCCGTAAGATTCGAGCACAAGATCGCGGGTGACGATGACGCGCACCGGGTATCCCGGTCGGATGGTGAGTGTCGGCGCTATGTTGAGCTGTCGCTGGACGATCTGCTGGCCTGTCTGGCTTATGCTATCGGAAGCACCCTGACGAAGAGCGCGCATAATGTTGCTCTCCTGGCCCGATGAGCCTGCTTGCGCGCCGATGCTCAGAACCGTGGAGAGCGCGGCTGCCTTGAACAACTCGCCCCAGTGATAGTCGACGCCATCCTCGAGGCCAGCATAGCCTTCCGCATCCGCTCCAGGCTCACGTTCCAGAACGATGGAGCGGCCGTTAGGAAAAATCAGCCTGGTCCAGACCAGCAACATGCGACGCTGGCCGAAGCCGACGCCATTGTCATACTGGCCGATGAGACGCGTCCCCTGCGGAATGAGAAGGATGTGGCCGGTGGGGCTGTCATAGACATTCTCTGTCACCTGCGCGGTGATCTGACCCGGCAGGTCGGAACGGATACCGGTGATGAGGGCGGTTGCGATGACGGCGCCTGCCTGCAGGACGTTCTTCGACGCCGGCGCCGCAACACGGTCCGACGAGACGGTTCGCTTGTCCGGCGGCTGATTGAGGAACGCGAGTTGGCGATCCTGCGCCAAGGGCGTCGCAGGTTGCGGCGCGAGGCCAAGGCTGGCGAGGTCGGTCTGTGGCATGGTGCCTGTCGTGCCTCTTCCAGGCTGAGCGGCGGTCGCGTCGCTTGCGGGCCGCGTTTGCGTGGACGCAAACAGACGCGCGGTCCTCGCCGCTTCCAGTTCCTGCTTCCGGCGCTGCTCCTCCGGGTCCGGGCCGATGGGGCCTGTCGACAGCGCGGGGCCGCCATTCTGTGCGGCGAGGATCGGGCGGCCAAGATCGCCGGGAAGCGGTGGGCCAAGCTTCGGAACGCCCGCATAGTCCTTTGGCAGGCCGGCGAGCCCATCGGGCGTCGAGCGATTGTCGGTTGAATACAGCTCCTGCCCCCGGCCTTGCTGACGGTTCTGCAGCGCGTAGATCAGCGCCCCGCCGACAGTCAGGCTTGCGGCGAGCCCCAACCCGGCCAGCGCTTTGCGGGACAGACGCGTCACGCGCGGCGGCTCGGCGCGCAGCCGCATCGCGGCGGCCGGCTCGCCTGTCAACGGCCGGGCGTCATCTTCGACCGACGCCTCCGGCCGGGCTTCATCCGCCGGCCCCCGGCCTTCCTTCCCGGGACCCAATCTGTCGCTCACGATGGCGACCCTCCCCTGTCTGTTCGGAGGTACGTCGCTGGCGGGGTCTCACCAGGACCACGCATCCATGAAAATCGACTGCTCCTCACCCCATCGGTGCGGGAGATGCGGATGCGCTGCTGGTTCTTGCCTGCGCCGAACCGCAACTCGGCGGCGGCAAACAGCCGGTCGACGATCATGTAGTTGCCACGCACCCGGTAGTTGACCAACTCGGACGTGTCGCCTTCCGGCCCGACCACGAAGAGTGGCGGCATCTCGCCCTGGCCGATGCCTCGCGGGAACTCGATGAACACCTGCTTGCCATCGTCGAAGGCGCGCAGCGGCCGCCACGGTGCGCGATCGCCAGTCACCTCGTAGCGGAAATTGACGCGAGAAAGATCGATGCCTGTCGAGACCGGCTGTGCAGCCTCAGCCTGCTGGTTCTGTCTGCGCAAGGCGATGAGTTGGTCCTGCGGGTATTGCCAGGAAACCGACGCCATATAGGTCGACGGCGTCGAGCGCAGTTCCATGTGATAGGTACGCCGATCGGTATTGATGACGAGATTGGTGAGAAGGTCGGCGCGCGTCGGCTTGACGAGGAGGTGGACCTGCTTGGCCCCGCCCGTACCGCTCTCGGTATCGCCGATGATCCAGCGCACGGTGTCGCCGGCGGCGACGGGACCGGAGCCGACAAGTTGCTCGCCGGGCTGGAGCGCGATGTCGGTGATCTGCCCCGGCGAGGCATAGACCTGATAGAGCGCGCCATCGACGAACGGATAGACCTGCATCGAGTTGATGAAGCCGTTGCGCACAGGCTGGACGCGCGCGGCGGCATTGGCAAGGTTCACGCGCGCGGTCGGATCGGTCGGTTCCGGCTCCGGCTTTGCGGCCTTGCCGAGCAGCTTCAACTGGCCTGGAAGCGGCAGCGGCTTTGACAGCTCGACCACCTTGACGGGCGGGGGCGGATCGACGGATTGCACGGCCGGGACCGGATCATCATAGGATATCTCCGGCGGCTTCTGCCTGGTGGCACAGCCAGTAAGCACCGAAGTGCAAAGCAGGAATGCCGGGAAGGCCATTTTGCGGAAGGCCGGCATTGCGTGGATGAGGAAAGCCGGACGCCCCCAGGGGGCGGCTTTGCAGAGTGCGGCCGTCATTGTCCAAGCTCCTTCGACCAGTTGATGGCGTTGACGTAGATTCCAAGGGGGTTCTTCCGCAGCGTGTCGGCGTCGCGCGGGGGCTGCACGACAATGGTGAGAATGGCGGACCAGCGCTCCGTGGAAGCGAGTGAGCTGTCCTGATAGCGACGTTCGACCCAGGCGATGCGGAAGCTCACCGGCGATGCGCGGATTACCGACGACACGTCGACGGCGACCTGCTGCTTGCCGACCTTGGTGAACGGGTCATTGGCGCGCGCATAGTCGTTGAGAGCCAGCGCCCCGCCCTGCGTCGCGAAGTCATAGGCGCGCAGCCAGTTCTGCCGCACGATGACCGGATCGGCGGGGATCGACCTCACCTGTTCGATGAAGTGCGCCAGGTAGAAGGCAATCTGCGGATCGTTGGGCTGATAGTCGGCGGCGGCGGGTCCCACAGCCTGCGCCTGGCCGAGACGATCGACCTGCACTACCCAGGGGACGATCGAGCCGTTGGCGGATTGCCAGACGAGTGCTGTGGAGAAGCCGGCGGCGAGCGCCAGGGAGGCGAAGGCCATGGTGCGCCAGTTGCGCGCCTGCACGCGAGCCGAACCGATGCGCTCGTCCCAGACCTGGGCAGCACGCTGGTAGGGCGTCTCGGGTTGTGGGGATCTGCCGTAGTGCGTGGACGGTCGTTTGAACATGCTCAGTCACTTTCAGAGAGGTTGATCGAGGAGCCGCCGCCATGGCTGTCGCCACTGCGAACGGCGTGAGCGGCGGCCTGGACGCCATGGGTCATCAGTTGCGAGCGCTTCATGCGCTTTGCCCAGGCAGGCTGACTTTCGGTGGCGGAGGACGCGACGGGAGCGGAGCCGGCTTCGGGCGCGTTCGCGCCGATTGTGCCGGCGGTGGAGGATCCGCCCGTCGTCTCGAAGGCAGCGCGAGCGCCGGACTGGTAGCTCTGCTTCACGCCGCCTGCCGCATGATTGGCCGCGCGCTTGAGCGGCGAGATGGCGCCTTGGGCACCGGCGCTGATGACACCGCCGAGCCCGGATGCGACGCCGGAAAAGCCTGACTGTCCGGCCGCGCCGAGGCCGTAGGCTGTGGATGCCCTGCCCGCTGTCGCGGCCCCGCCGCGAGCCGCTGCGGCCGCGCCGCCGCCAACAGCCGCACCCCCAGACATGACTGCACCGCCGGCCGCCGCGCCCACTGCTGCCATGCCGCCGGCGGCGAGCCCGGTGCCGACCGCCGCACCCGCGCCGAGCTGCGGACCGCCGGAGACGAGACCGTTGGCAATGCCGGGTCCAAATATGCCAAGGCCGAGCAGCGACAGCGCGGCCAGTACGATCGCCATGGCGTCGTCGATCGACGGCGTGTTGCCGCCGAATCCCGAGGTGAACTCGGAAAAGAGGGTCGAGCCGATGCCGATGATGACGGCGAGCACGAGCACCTTGATGCCGGACGAGATGACGTTGCCGAGCACCCGCTCGGCCATGAACGCGGATTTGCCGAACAGACCGAAGGGAATCAGCACGAAACCGGCGAGCGTCGTCAACTTGAACTCGATCAGCGTGACGAAAAGCTGGATTGCCAGGATGAAGAAGGCGAGCAGCACCAGCGCCCAGGCGAAGAACATGCAGGCGATCTGGATGAAGTTCTCGAAGAAGGACCAATAGCCCATCAGGTTCGAGATCGAGTCCAGCAACGGCCGGCCGGCGTCGAGCCCGGTCTGCGCCACCTTGCCCGGGCGCATGAGATCGTTGACGGTAAAACCCGTACCCGAAGCCTTTAGGCCAAGCCCGGCGAAGCTTTCAAAGACGATGCGGGCGAGGTTGTTCCAGTTGGAGATAAGGTAGGCGAAGACACCGACGAAGAGCGTCTTCTTGACGAGGCGCGCCATGATGTCGTCGTCGGCACCCCAGGACCAGAAGAGCGCCGCCAGCGTCACATCGATGACGATCAGCGTCGTGGCGATGAAGCCGACCTCGCCGCCGAGCAGGCCGAAGCCGCTGTCGATGTAGCGCGTGAAGACTTCGAGGAAATGGTCGATGACCCCCATGCCGCCCATATCAGCGAATCTCCGGCCGAGGCGGCTCGACCTGCATCGCCGGAGCGGTCACATCCCCCCGATGCCCTTCTTTCCGGTCGCCTGACGCCGGCACATTCGGAAACAGCGTTGTCGGCGCTGCCGGAACAGGCGCGGTTGCCGAGCCGCGTTGACCGAGAAACCGGCGCCGGCTGTCTGCCCACGCTTTCAGGCAGCCGGGATCGCGAGGACCGGCCTCGCCGATCGCGGAACAGCGGCGCAATTCGGACGCGAGCGGGTCTTGTGACGCGATGGAACGGTCGCGCGTCGCCAGGGCGTCAGGCTCATCGTCCTTGCTGCCCATCTCGATTGCGGTCACTGTCAAAGCGACACCGATGAAGACGACCGCGCCGATGCGGGCGAAGATCTTGCCATCCATCGCGCCGGCCTCAGTTCTTGCCATAGAACATCTGCGCACTGCCGGGTTGGTAGCCAGAGCCCTGCGTCAGGAAGCGGCGGCGCTGCTCGCGGCCCTGGTCGGCGGCGGTGGCCTGTTCGGCCGATTGCAACGCCTGCGCCCGACCGTTCGCCGCGACAACAGCGGTGAGATCGGCGAGCTGCTGCGCCTGAAGCGCAAGGAGCTGGTTGCCGGCCTGTGTTGCCTGAAGCGCTCCGGTCGCACCCTGGCTCTGGCCGACCAGTGCCGACATCTGCGTTCGATTGGTGTCGATGTTGCCGACGACGCCCGCCTGCACACGCATTGCGTCCTGAAGCCCACCAACCGTGTTGCCCCAGCGCGAGCGCGCGTCGGCGATGAGTTGCTGATCCGACGCCGAGAGTGAGACGTTGCCGTATTTCTGCTGGAAGGCCTGATCGATCTGCTCGACGTCATAAGCGATGTTCTGTGCCTGGCCGAGCAATTGCTGCGTGCGCTGCACGGACTGTTGGAGCTGTTGGAGCGAGGAGAATGGCAGGCTGGCGAGATTGCGGGCTTGGTTGATGAGCATCTGCGCTTGGTTCTGAAGCGAGGTGATCTGGTTGGTGATCTGCTCGAGCGAGCGCGCTGCCGTCAGGACGTTTTGCGAATAGTTCGAGGGATCGAAAACGATCAAGGCTTGTGCCGGCGTCGCCAGCATTGGCGCGACGGCGGCGGGAGCGACAAGCAGGGCGGCAGCGAACCGCATGCCAAGCGAGCGGCGCAGTTTCATGGGAACTTCTCCTTGTTGGTGAGGGCGGGGCTGGTTAGGGCGGGAACGAGTTCAGCGGCCCAGCCGACGCCACGGTGGGTCAGCCAGGTTGCGAGGAACCCGTCACGGCCATGCTCGGCGACGATGCGGGCGATCGCGGCCTGGTCGGTCTTTGCGGATACAGCGCAAAGCGCGAGTGCCACATCGGACAAGCCGAGCTCGAACAGCCGGTTGCCGCGACGGGACTGGCAGTAGTAGTCGCGCTTCGGCATCGCCCGGGCGATGATCTCGATCTGCCGATCGTTGAGGCCGAAGCGGCGATAGATCGCCGTGATCTGCGGCTCGATGGCGCGCTCGTTCGGCAGGAGAAGCCGGGTCTGGCAGCTCTCTATAATCGCGGGCGCGATTGCCGCACCATCGATGTCGCTGAGTGACTGCGTGGCGAAGATGACGCTGGCGTTCTTCTTGCGCAGCGTCTTCAGCCATTCGCGGAGCTGGCCGGCGAAACCGTCATCGTCAAGCGCAAGCCAACCTTCGTCAATGATGAGAAGGGTTGGCGAGCCATCGAGCCGGTCCTCGATGCGATGGAAGAGATAGGACAGGACCGCGGGCGCAGCACCCGTTCCGATCAGCCCTTCGGTCTCGAATGCCTGGACCGACGCCGATCCGAGCTGCTCACGCTCGGCATCGAGCAAGCGTCCGTAGGGACCACCCACGCAGTATGAGCGCAGTGCCTGCTTGAGATCATTTGATTGCAACAGCATGACCAGACCGGTGATCGTGCGCTCCTCGACGGGCGCGGAGGCCAGCGAGGTCAACGCCGTCCAGATATGCTCCTTGATCTCAGGTGTGATCGTCAAACCTTCGCGTGCCAGGATCGCCACGATCCAGTCAGCGGCCCAGGCGCGCTCGGGGACATGATGAACACGCGCGAGCGGTTGAAGGCTGACACTGTCGTACGCCCCATCGCTGAGATCGCCGCCGAGATCATGCCAGTCGCCGCCCATGGCGAGTGCCGCCGCGCGGATCGAGCCGCCGAAATCGAAGGCGAAAACCTGCGAGCCTGCATAGCGGCGGAACTGCAGCGCCATCAGAGCCAAAAGGACGGACTTGCCGGCGCCGGTCGGGCCGACGATCAGCGTATGGCCGACGTCGCCGACGTGAAGCGAAAGCCGGAACGGGGTCGAGCCTTCGGTCTTGCCGAAGAGCAGAGGGGGCGCTGCAAAATGCTCGTCCCGCACCTCGCCCGCCCACACCGCGGAAAGCGGGATGATGTGGGCGAGATTGAGGGTGGAGATGGGAGGTTGACGGACGTTGGCGTAAACGTGACCCGGCAGGCTGCCCAGCCACGCGTCGACGGCGTTGATGGTTTCGATGATCGCTGTGAAATCGCGACCCTGGATGACCTTTTCGACCCGACGCAGTTTTTCGTCGGCGGTGCCGGGATCATCATCCCACACCGTCACCGTTGCGGTGACATAGGCCATGCCGGCATAGTCGGCGCCGAGTTCCTGCAGCGCCATGTCGGCGTCGGCGGCCTTGTTTGCGGCGTCGGTGTCCACGAGGACGGACGCCTCGTTGGTCATCACTTCCTTCAGGATCGCCGCGACCGACTTGCGCTTGGCGAACCATTGACGCCGGATCTTTGTCAGCAGCCTGGTCGCATCGGTCTTGTCGAGCAGGATCGCGCGTGTCGACCAGCGATACGGGAACGCCAGCCGATTCAGTTCGTCGAGCAGACCCGGCGTGGTCGCGGTCGGGAAACCCGTGACCGTGAGAATGCGCAGGTGCGACGCGCCAAGCCGCGGCTCAAGCCCGCCGGTTAGCGGCTGGTCGGCCAGCATGGCGTCGAGATACATCGGCGTTTCGGGAACGCGGACACGGTGGCGATTGGTCGAGACGCAACCATGCAGATAGGTCAGCGTCTCGGCGTCATCGAGCCAGCGGCACTCCGGCATGAAGGCTTCGACAAGGCGCAGGACGCGGTCGCTGCGATCGGCGAACCCGGTCAGCACCTCATGGGGGTCCATACCCTTCTTCTCACGCCCTTCATAGAGCCAGCTTTCCGCGCGCGCCGCGTCTTCGGCGGGCGCAAGATAGGTAATCGTCAGGAAGTAGCTGGACTCGAAATGCGCGCCGGCCTCCTCGAATCCCGCCTTTCGTTCCGCATCGACCAGGTTGGAGGCCGCATCCGGAAAGCGGCTGTCGGGATAGCGGGTCGAGGCATGACGCTGCGCCTCCACGAAGATCGCCCAGCCGGACCCGAGCCGGCGGAAGGCATTGTTGAGCCGGCCGGCGACGGCGACCAGTTCGGCCGGCACGGCGCTGTCGAGATCAGGACCGCGAAAGCGCGCGGTGCGCTGGAAGCTGCCGTCCTTGTTGAGGACGACGCCGGCGCCGACCAATGCCACCCAGGGCAGGAAGTCGGCGAGCCGGCTGCTACGATTGCGATATTCGGCAAGATTCATCATCCAATGGCCCCCCCTCAGACCGTGAGATGCGCCGGGATGCGCAGGTGCCGGCGAACGACGTCGACGAAAAGCGGATCGCGCTTGGCGGCCCAGACGGCGGCAACATGGCCGATCGCCCAGATGGCGAGGCCGACGAGCCACAGACGCAGCCCCAACCCCACGGCGCCGGCGAGCGTCCCGTTCATGATCGCGATGGCGCGCGGGGCGCCACCGAGCAGGATCGGCTCGGTCAGCGCCCGGTGCACGAGGACCGCATAACCCGGCACTGCGTAGTCCGGCATTGAACCGCCCTGTTCGACAGAACCCGCCATCAGACCAGCGCTCCGCCGCCGAACGAGAAGAACGACAGGAAGAAACTCGACGCCGCGAAGGCGATGGACAGGCCGAACACGATCTGGATGAGCCGGCGGAATCCGCCCGCCGTGTCGCCGAAGGCGAGCGTCAGGCCGGTGACGATGATGATGATCACCGCCATGATCTTGGCGACCGGGCCTTCGATCGACTGGAGGATCTGTTGCAGCGGCTGTTCCCACGGCATCGACGAACCGGAGGCATGAGCGGGCGCGGCCATCACCAGCGAAATCGTGGCAACGGAAACGGTCATGGCGAGACGATGGCGCGCGAGGCGCAGGCGTTGGATCACGGATTTTCTCCTTCAGGGCTTTGGATGAGCAAGGTCGGGCTGTCGTCGCCCTCGATGACGGCCGGCGCGACCTGGTAATCACCGTCCGGGCGCAGGCCATCGACACGGGCGAGTTCGGACAGACGGCGCGCGGAGCCGCGGCCGGAAAGGACGGCAACCACGTCGATTGTCTCGGCGATCAGCGCGCGTGGAACCGTGACCACGGCTTCCTGGATGAGCTGTTCCATCCGCCGCAGCGCGCCGATGGCGCTGCCGGCGTGGATCGTCCCGAGGCCGCCGGGGGGGCCGGTGCCCCAGGCCTTGAGCAACTCGAGCGCCTCGGCCCCGCGCACCTCGCCGACGGGAATGCGGTCGGGGCGCAGGCGCAGCGACGAACGAACGAGATCGGAGAGTGACGCGACGCCATCTCTGGTGCGCATCGCCACGAGATTGGGCGCGGCGCATTGCAGCTCGCGCGTATCCTCGATGATGACGACGCGATCAGCGGTCTTGGCCACCTCGGCCAGCAGCGCGTTGATCAGCGTGGTCTTGCCCGTGGATGTGCCGCCAGCAACGAGGATGTTCGCGCGGTTGGCAACGCCCTGGCGCAGCGCGTCCGCCTGCTGCGCCGACATGATCCCGGTCGCGACATAATCTTCGAGGGTGAAGATGGCGACGGCGGGCTTACGGATCGCGAAGGCGGGCGCCGCGACGACGGGAGGAAGAAGCCCCTCGAACCTCTCCCCCGTCTCGGGCAGCTCGGCCGAGACGCGTGGGGCGCCGGCATGAACTTCGGCACCGACATGATGAGCAACGAGGCGAACGATGCGCTCGCCGTCCGCCGCCGACAAACGTTCGCCCGTATCGGATAGGCCCTCGGACAGGCGATCGATCCACAGACGCCCATCGGGGTTGAGCATCACTTCGACGATGCTCGCATCGTCGAGATAGCGCGCGATCGCAGGCCCGAGCGCTGTGCGCAGCATGCGTGCGCCGCGCGCCAGACCTTCTGGATTGTGAGGCGAAGCTGCCATCCTGTCCCCGTTTCGATCCGGGGGAACATGGACGGCCCCTGGACGGGGATGATTAAGAGAGCCACATCTCGAGTGGTTTCAACACCTATGTCGAGCCATAGTGGCGTAGCGTGCAAATACAGGAGATTGGCGGTGCCGACCTGTAGTCAAGGCTGACGATCTTCAGGAAGGGCGGCGCTCGCCGTCAATTGTCCGCTCGTCGGCAAAGCCGTCTGATCAAGCGGCTTCAGCACGAGTTGACCGTCGAGGCTTGTGGCGAACCACCACGTCGACCTTGTAGTCGAGCCGGTCCAGACAGCGAACCAGCCTGTCTATCGAAAACTTACCCGTGCGCCCGGTGACGATCGCGGAGACGTCGGGCTGCTTCATTCCGAGCAGTTCAGCCGACTTCGCCTGGGTCAGGCGCCGGCGCTTGATAATGGCGCGGATCTCGCGGGCCAGCTTGGCCTTGAGCAATTCCTCTTCGGGATTGTCAAAGCCGAGGTCCGCAAACACGTTGCCGCTGCTCACTTCGGCGGTGATGTCTTCTGTCATGACTTTGTTCCTTTCCCATGGTTTTCGCGGTAGTGCGCCTCGGCCGCGTTCAATCGCACTGTCACGAGATCGATTTCATGCCTGGGTGTCTCCCTGCCCTTCTTCGACTTCTTCTGGAAGCAATGAAGGACGTAGATCACGCCAGCGAAACGGACGGTGTAGACCGCGCGGTAGGTATCTCCGTCGAAGTCGTCGACCACCTCGAGGATGCTGCGGCCCCCAAACCCTTTCAGGGCTTTGACAGCCGGGTGCTCCTCACCATTCTGGGCGTCGTTGATTGCGACACCCATCAACCGGCGAACTTCGACCGGAAACTCGCGCAGGTCATCCTTCGACGATCCCATCCATACCGTGGGCTTTTGGTTTTCCATTTGCGCTCGCCTTATAGCATAAAGACTATAATTTTCAACGAAAAATACTGATCGAGGCTAGCAAAATCTCAGTCCGCCCGTCCATTTAGCCCACGGGCCTGCCGGGCTGGTGTGAGTCTAGGCGGCCATCGACATCCTCGGAGATTTCCTGTCGAAGCTTTGGACCTTTCGCCAGGCGCCGGCCGAGTGCGGTGACAAAGGCATCATAGCGCTCGCCAGCCTTGGCGTGGGCCGCCTGCGCCGCGGGCTCGGGCAACGCCGTTGTTGTCGCTAGCCAGAAGCGGACGAAAACCGCGAGCGTCTCCACGGCAATCGCGACATCGCGCTCCTGGCGTGTCATACGGCGATCGAGCTGATCGAGCCGCTTGGTGATCGCCGCCTCCTGTCGCTCGGCGGCATCGGGTGAGAGGAACGATTCGATGGCCGCTTCCGCGACGAGCGACCGCGAAAAATCTCGGCGCGCCGCATGTTCGGCCAGCCTGCTCATGACCTTCGGATCGAGATAGACGGACAGGCGTTGTTTGCGGGGTGGCTTTACCATGGGGGCCTCACATATCCACGCCGTCACCGGGGTCGAGCGACGCCTGCCGCGCAATGCCCTGCATGAGGCGCGTCAGTCGACGATTGCGGGCAACACTGTCTTCCACGTCGTCCTGGTGATCGATCTCGAATTCGTTCTCGGTCGAAGGCTCCACGACCTGCTCGACGCGACTGAGCTCAGGTTGCCGACGATGCTCGGACTCAGTTGTGTCGTCATCCTTGGCCGACGGCGCCGACGTGGCTTCAGCAATCTGCGGACGGAAAGGCAGAGGCAGTTTCGTCCAGTCGTCGGGCCTCCCCTCCTCTGCCGCCGCCGTCAGCACCGGTGGCGGCAGGATCCGTTCCCGGAACCGAGCATCCTCATGATAGCGCGCCTTTTTGGCGCGGATCGGCGGCGCACCCGAGACCATGACAATCTCGTCGGTGGATGGCAGCTGCATCACTTCACCCGGCGTGAGCAGCGGGCGAGCCGTCTCGGAGCGGGAGACCATGAGATGACCGAGCCACGGCGACAGCCGGTGGCCAGCATAGTTCCTCATGGCCCTCATCTCGGTCGCTGTCCCAAGCGCGTCGGACACCCGCTTGGCGGTGCGCTCATCATTGGTGGCAAAGCTCACCCGGACGTGACAGTTGTCGAGGATCGAGTTGTTGGCGCCGTACGCCCTCTCGATCTGATTGAGGGATTGAGCGATCAGGAAGCTTTTCAGCCCGTAGCCGGCCATGAAGGCGAGCGCCGACTCGAAGAAGTCGAGGCGGCTAAGCGCCGGAAATTCGTCGAGCATCAGGAGGAGCCGGTGCCCTTGCGCCCTCACCTGAAGATCTTCAGTCAGGCGGCGACCGATCTGATTGAGGATCAGGCGAATGAGCGGCTTGGTCCGGTTGATGTCGGACGGCGGTACGACGAGGTAGAGCGTCGTCGGATGCTTGTCGTCGACAAGGTCGGTGATACACCAGTCGCAGCGGCGGGTCACCTCGGCCACGACAGGATCGCGATAGAGGCCAAGGAACGACATGGCGGTGGAGAGCACGCCGGAGCGCTCGTTGTCTGATTTGTTCAAGAGCTCCCGCGCGGCGCTGGCGATGACCGGGTGCGGACCGCCCTCACCCAGATGCGCTGTTTTCATCATCGCCGACAGCGTCGATTCGATCGGACGCTTCGGATCGGAAAGAAAGCCGGCGACGCCGGCAAGCGTCTTGTCCGTCTCGGCGTAAAGCACATGCAAGATCGCGCCGACCAGCAGGGCATGGCTGGTTTTCTCCCAATGGTTTCGCCGCTCGAGCGAGCCTTCGGGATCGACCAGGATGTCGGCGATGTTCTGGACGTCGCGGACTTCCCATTCGCCGCGACGCACCTCAAGCAGCGGGTTGTAGGATGAGGATTTCGGATTGGTCGGATCAAACAGCAGGACCCGGCCATGCCTGGCGCGAAAACCCGCGGTGAGTTGCCAGTTTTCGCCCTTGATGTCGTGGACGACGGCGGAGCTCGGCCAGGTCAGCAACGACGGGACGACGAGGCCGACGCCCTTGCCCGAACGTGTGGGCGCAAAGCACAGCACGTGCTCCGGTCCGTCGTGGCGCAGATAGGCGCCGTCAAACCGCCCAAGCACCACTCCATCGGAGCCGAGAAGGCCAGTTGCCTTGACCTCCTGCTTGTCGGCCCAGCGGGCGGAGCCGTAGGTCTCGACCTTCTTGGCCTCGCGAGCCCGCCAGACCGACATGCCGACGGCGACGGCGACGCAGGCGAAACCGCCGGAAGCCGCGATAAAGGCTCCCTCCACGAAGATCGACGGCGCATAGGCATCGAAGCCATACCACCACCAGAAGAATGACGGCGGAAGGTAAAACGGAAAGCCCAGGAAACGGAACCATGGCCTGCCGAGCTCGGGCTGGAATGCCAGGCGCCAGGCCACCCACTCCGTCGCGCTCCAGGTGGTGATCAGCACGATCATCAAGACCGCGAGGATCTGGCCCCAGAGTATTTTGGTGGCGGACATGGCCGTGGTCCTTTCTTCAAATTTAGGTTAGAGGCCGAGGCCTCGCTTGCGGCCAAAACTCCAGTCGATGCCGTCCTCATTGCGAGCGACACCAGAGACGTGGCGGCCAAGATGTTTTTCCAGGGACGGCGTCCAGGGCACCAGTTGGAAACCGAGGCCGTCATCGATCATGGCAAAGCGGCCCGACGCGAGCGTGAAGCGTTGCCGATAGGAACCGGCTACGAACTCGCCGCCGCGGGCGCGGTTGAAGGGCTGGCCGTTTTCGGCCGAGAGCTTTGCGCCGAGCGCCCCCAACTCGCGGCGACGCAGCGTCTCGATCAGGTTGCGGGTGAAGGTTGTGCGTTGGCCATGCCGCTCGCCGAGGCCCTGTTGGACGAGGTGGTCGGCACGGCGCTGCATCGCCTGCCGCACCTCGGCGCCGAAGCCGCCTTCGGATAGTGCAATCGGTTCGCGGGCGATGTTCTGGCGGTCAAGCCAAGTTGCGCCGGCGGCGGTAACCTGCTGCTCAATGTTGAGATCGGAACGGACAGCGAGTGCTGCGCGTCCATGTCCCTGCGCGTCTTGGAACTTGCGCACTTCGACGATCGAACCCGGAGCGCTGTCGCCGGCGGCATCGAGGTCAAATAGCTTGATGTGATGTGTGCGGCCGTCGGTGCCATCGACCACGGCGTAGGCGCTGCCCTTCAGCTCATCATCGAGGCCGCGCGCGACCAAGCGACCGACGATCGGCGTGTCGAGGCGCTCCGCTGCCAGCACATAGTTCGCGGAGCCGCGCTCAATACCCTGTTCCGTCAGGGCGCGGTGCATACGCTTGATGATGTCGCCGCGGTCGCCAAGCTCGCGCAGCGTCGCCTCGGCCTTGTCGTCGATCATCCATTGGCCCGGGCCGACCTGTTCGGCAAGGCCAAGGGTTTCGAGCTTGCGCACCCGCCCGACCTTCAGCACGTGATACTCATCGGGCTGAGCGTTCGCAGCGGAGGCAAGGTCGACAACGCCTGCGTCGCGGCCATCGCGAACAAGCTGCCGGTCAAGCTGGGTCCAACGTTCGGCCTCGACCTGACGCTGCAGATTGCGATAGATGTCGAGATCGGTGCGCGGGCCGAGCTCCTGGGTAACGAGATCGGCGGCACGGGCGCGCATCCCTTCTTTGATGTAATCGCGGGAGATCACAAGATCCTGCCCGTCTTCAGTCTGGCCACGCAGGATGATGTGAAGGTGCGGGTTGTCGGTGTTCCAGTGATCGACGCCCGCCCAATCGAGTTTCGTGCCGAGGTCCTTTTCCATCTGCCCCATCAGATCGCGGGCGAAGGATTTGAGGTCCGCCATGTCGATGGCATCTTCCGGCGAGACGATGAAGCGGAAGTGGTGCCGATCATCGCCACACCGCGCGGCGAAAGCACCGCCATCCACCTCCCCGGCCCCCGGCCCGAACAGCCTTGCCTTCTCCCCGTCCCGGGTGACGCCCTCTCGGCCCAGATAGGTGAGATGGGCGGCAAGCGGCGCTGCGCGCGCGTGATGACGCACTAGCCGTGTCTTGATGATCACGGCTCGCGAGCGGCTGGTGAGGAGACGATTGGCACGCACACTCGCCGAGCGGCCACGCCCGAAGGTCGAGCGATTGCCCGAACTGATCCGGCCGGTGCGAGAGATACGAGCGCCGGCCTTCTGGGCGGCGGCAAGCGCCTGCGCGATGAAGGGCCTGGCCCGCTGGGCGCCCGATGAGCGGATGCGGCCGGGCCGGATTCGGAAACCATCCTCACCGTTCATGGCGAAGATCCGCACATCGTGTCAAGACACGGAAATCACGGGTAAATCGGAGTTCTGGCGAGGTGCACCGCCTGTTAGCACCTCGCGGAAATCCTGCATAACCCATTGAAACAACACGACCGATCGACGCCGCACCTCGCGGCCTTTTATCTCGCCATCTTCCGGTTGCTCTGCCCACCTTCCGCCTCCATCCACGCCACGGTGCGCTGGAACTTGCGGCTGCGCGAAGACGCCCGTGCGCGCTCATGGCTGGACCCCTTCGCCCGCGCGCGCCACGAAGAGGCCTTCGGACAGCGGCACGATGGCGGAGACATCGCGCACGGTGGGTGCGGAGTTCGCGTCATTTGGTGGTCGCTCGGTCGGCACGAGAGCGACAGCTTGTATGCGATCCGGCTGACCGACGAAGAGCGAGCCGTGTTTCCACGGAATGGCCTCGACAGACGTGACTGCGAAAGGGCGGGTGGTTGCGCGACCTCCGGCAAGCGGGGCAAGTGCTGCGACATAGGCGCGGGTCTCGGCCGGCAACGGACGCCCAGTGAGGTAGGCTTCGTAGCGTGCAGGTCCCGCGTTGTAGGCGGCCAAAAACCCCGGTGAGCCGTAGCGATCGTGCAGTTCGCGCAGATACGCCGTTCCGGCCAGGATATTGTCGCGGGGATCGAATGGATCGCGGCCAAGCGACCAGCGGGCGCGCAGATCATCCCATGTGCCGGGCATGATCTGCATCAAGCCGCGGGCGCCTGCGCTGGAGACGGCGCGCACATCGTCCGCACTCTCCTTGCGCATGATGGCGCGTATCAACGCGGTCGGAACGCCGAAGCGGTGCGAGGCTTCTGCGATATGCGCGCCGAACGGATCGAGTTGGGACGACCGCGCGACGGCCAAGTCCTGCGCCACTGTCGCCGCCGGCATGACGGTCGCGACGGACAGGCCGCAAAGGAGGAGCAGAGCCATGCGCCGGGCAGCACGAAGCCGCCGGGCACCGCGATGGCTCGTCGACGAACGGCGAGCGCGCATCGTTCAATCCTTCTCGCTGCGGTCGCGCGGGCGCGCCCAGTGCAGCGACCAGGACGTTTTGTCGTCACCATTGCGAAAGAGGTTCGCGCGTATCGGCTGCGCAAAGGTCGGGCCGTCGAGCTGGATCGAGACATAGTCGCCGGCCTTTTCGCTGGAGCGTTTCCAGCCGGCGCCGATCTCGGGGCCGTCCTCGCTTCCGGCGTGAACGCGGTAGTCAGGCGCATTCTCCGTTTCGCTCGCCTCTGCCGCCACAATGGCGATCTCGAGGTTGAGGCTGAGCGTGTGGATGCGCCCGCTATAGCCAGTCTTCTGGCGCGTGAACTCTCCAATCTGTTGCATGTCAGGCTCCTGTTTTCAGTGGTGCGGTGATGAAGGCTGGCGGCACGACGCGCGCCGCCGGTCGCGCGCTCACCGCGTTGGCGCGCGCCCTTCGAAGCGGCCGCGGCCGTCCTCGTCTGTCCACAGTGGGACGGCGCGGCCGATGATCTGACTGGTGGAGAGGAGGCCGAAGTAACGTCCGTCGAGGCTGTCGCGGACCTGCCGGTTCATCAGGAAGACTTCCCCGGTCGAGACGCGGCGGCAGCCCTTCCAGACCGGCAGGTCTCGGCCGGCCCGATCACGCTCGAGCGCCGCGCCCGCCTCGATACCATCGACAGTGATGGTCAGATTCGAGCGACAGACTCGTTGCCCGGACACGCCAAGGATGCGCTTCAACAGGGGCACGCCCCTCGGCAGATAGCCGCGATCAGTGAGGAAGTCCGCGAGTGGCTCGGGCGCGTTGACGGCGACAAGATCGGTGACCTCGAAGGGTCCGTCGAAGTCGATCGTGTAGAAGCCGATCGGTGCGCTGGCTGACGCATTCCAGATGAGCTTCGTGGGCATCGAAGTAAGGGCGGGATAGCCGACGCCCATGGTTGCGAGAACGCTAGCGAGGATGATCCCGGCGCGCGTCACGGCTCGGTCCTCTTGCGCAGCAGGAAGGCGCGATGTTGGTCGAATGTGTAGCTGCGCGGCGTGTGGCCGGCGGTTATCCGGTTGTGGATGTGCCGCCAATGATCGGGCGACACCAACTCGGGCTCGATGTCGAGGCGCTGGATGGCGTCGATCGCCTGCAGCACGCTCTCGACCTTGGGCCAGCTCTCGACCTTCAGCAGGATATCGCCGCCGGGGCGCACGAAGGGCAGTGTCTGATAGGCTTCGCCAGGTGCTACCGCACGCACGATATCGATGCGCGAGATGATCGTTCCAAAATCGTTCGCGGCCCAGCGCACGAACGCAAAGACCGTGCCGGGGCGATAGAACAGGATGCGCCGGCGACGATCAACAATCTGTTCGTGGACGTGCGTGCCGAACCGTATCCAGTTCTCGATCCTCTTCTCGACCCAGGTCAGTTCGACATGGATGAGATTGTCGGTAGCGTGGTGCGTGGACGGGAACGCGCCGCGCATGCGGGGAGCCGCAATGCCAATCATTTCGGTTCTCCTGATGCGGTGGGAAATGCGCGCGCGAGCCGCGCGCGCAGCGTGTTGGGGACGATGAAGTCGTGCTCGAAAGCGGCGATGCGTGCGCGCTCCTGAGTCGTCATGTCGGTGGTCGGGCGCACGACGAAGGTCGCGAATTGATTTCCCTTGCAGGTCAATTCACCGGCGAGAAGCAGCGTCAAAGTTGCCTTGCCGACACAGCTCTTTCGATTGAGGAGTGCGGCGATCATCGGGTGGCTCCCGAGCGCGGATCAAGAGGTGGATTGGGGGCTTCGGAGACGCTGGTTGCCGTGTTGCGACCGCCAGAAACCGTCGACGTGTTCGGGGTTTTGTTGGTGGTTACGCTGAGTGCGTGGTTGGCTCGCCGGACGAGCCTCTGCACATCGCGCGTACGCGCTTCAAGGTTAGATTCTGGGTTAGAGTCTAAGTTAAGGGCGCGATTTCGGTTTTGGTTTCCTAGGGTTAGACCCCGTTTGGGTTCCTGATAGCACGAGCCTGCGGTTCCCGATGGCACGATAGGTCCGGTTCCTGATAGCACGAGGCCGTCCACAGGCCCTCCACAGGAGCCGATCCGCTCGAAGGCGAGCAGCACCCGGCCGCCAATCTCTACTTCGAGCGCAAGCGTGTAGCCGGGTAGCGGCTGGCGGCGGATGATGTCGCGCAGATCGAAGGCGAAGCGCTTGTAGGGTGAGAGGCTGCCGGATTTCTGATGAAGGTGGCGGAAGTCGAAGCGCCAGCCGTCGCGCTGGCGTCCGCCATGCTTGCGCACCAGCCGATAGAGCCAGCGCTCAAGCCCGCCAGTCAGGTCGAAATAGGCGCGATCGATCGTCAGCACGAGCGCGTCATCGAGGACTGCCTGGTAGAACCAGTCGGGGACGATCAACTCGATCCCCGCGGGTTTGCCATGGCGGTCAATGCGCTCCTGCCACTCATTGATCCATGAGAAGCGGTGACGCCGGCCTTCGGCGGGCTGACGGATCGTCGTCGAGACGGTGGTCGACTGCAGACGATCAAGCCCCGCCTTCAGGCGCTGATAGTCGCGCAGGCTCTTGCCGCGGCCGACGAACATGAGGATCTCATAGGGGGTGGTGGCCATCAGCCGCGAGGTGCGAAGGCCGGCGTCGCGCGCCTCGACGATCTGGCTCGCGGCCCAGATCAGGATGTCGGCGTCCCAGATGGTCGCCATCCCATGATCGGGTACGGCTTCGACCCGGACCGTGACGTTGCCGGCCGTGAAGTCGATCGGCGCGACGCGATGGGTCTTGGAAAGGGAGAAGAACGGATAGGCCATGAGATCCTGCGCGTCTCGTGGGGCGAAGTCGCCAGGCAGCGCTCGGAACAGGTCGAGCTGCCCGCGCTCCGAAAGGGTTTGGTTTCGCGCCACCATTTGGAAATCCGCGCGCGGTCAGCGTGCGTATCGTCCGCCATGCGCCGGCGGCGTCGGTGTGTGACGCTTGGCGGGCAGGACCAACCCACGCGGATCGGATGTAGAGGTGACAGCGCCGCGTTCGGCCCAGGCCTGAAGATCGTCCACGGCATAGACAACACGGCCGCCGAGCTTGCGGTAGGAAGGACCAGTGCCATAGGTCCGGTGCTTTTCGAGCGTGCGGGCGGACAGGCTGAGGAAATCCGCGGCTTCCTTGGTGCGCAGGAAGCGCGGCGGCAGAACGGCGATATCGGGTCGCATGGGTCGGACCTCCGTGGGGTTTTGGGCAGCCGCTGGCGTTCAGCGGTGGACGGCGACCACGGTGGCGGAGAATGGGCTTCGCAAGGGATGGGGAAGTTGAGGGAGGCTAAAATCCCACCCCCCTGTCCAGTGTCACAACCGCTACGATCGGCGGCGATGACGCAGGATCTGCAAATAGCCGCCGCCGATCATGGCGGTGGCGCCCTCGACCAGGCCGATCACCGCATCGCGCAACGCCGAGGTCTTCCAAGGATCGGCGGCGATGCGCTTGTGTCCGTAGAACGCAATCGCAATGTCGCGGTAGCTCGCGCCGTTCGCACGGCCGTCAGCGGCCTGCATCATCAGACGGCAACGGCGGCGCTGCTGTGGCGTCATACGCGTGTCCGAAGCCGTTGGGCGCCCCTGCCAGGCACGCCAGAAACGGGTGAGTGTTTCGATCCGTCCTAACGTTTCTGCGTCCAACGGAATCAACGCCGCCAGTTGGCTGTGCGGGTCACTGCCTGGCAGAAGGAGAAGTTGGGTCGCGACACCTGCACTATGGACAGTGTGGCGTCCTTCCGGGCTGTCGTGGACCACACCCAGGCCGGTCAACGGCGCCGATCGCAAGGACGACAGGAATTCCGGCGCCGGCACGAGAGAAACCACAGCTGGATCGACGTCAGGCGACCACAGAACGTCTTGCGCCAAGGCGGACAAATCCGGCCTGGCCGGGAAATCGTAACCCCCACAGCCGCTGTGTCTCAGGGTGGAAGGGTGCTTTTTCGGCTCTTGTGGTCAGGAGCGCTTGGTAGTGCCGTTGATAGGGTTCGTGACGCCGCAGACACTCCCAGGCGAGCCCTTCGATGGGTAATGTATCGAAATAATCATAGCTGGCATTGTCTCGCCAATGCGACGTATCCGGCCTCATCCAAGAGCTCCTCGCAAACAACGCGTAGACCCCGCCTCCAAACGATTCCGGGTTGTAGCGATTGGCGGAAGACCCTTGCCGGGCATCGGGTGCTGCCACTTCGGCATCACCCGCGAACCACAGGCGCTGTGGTTCTAGTTGCCGGGTCGACGCAAGAGATGACGGTAGCCTGCACGCGCCATCCAGCGCGCTCGCGCCAGATGGCTGTCGTGGATGCGCCGGGCGCGTTGCGGCTCCTTCGTCAGATCAATGCCGAAGAGGATTTCGACCACCTCGCGCCAGTCGGCGCCGTCGTCGGCGGCGTCAAGCAGGCGTACATAGAGCTTGACGTGTTCCCGATCGTATTCGGTGAGTTCGTCACCCGTCGGCGCGGTGTCATCAAACGGCTCGATCATCGCTTGCCCTCGTCTTCACAAAGTGAGCCTGCATTTTATAGAAACAATTCTGCCGGCGGAGGATGGTTGATCAGCATCAGGCGATGCGGTTTCGGCATCGCTCTCGGCTTAAGGAACCACCCGGACGTCCGCGGACGAAGGCCCCGACCTTCCGGCCGGGGCCTGCGCGGGTCCTCAGTCACCCCGCCGCGCGTTCGGGCGGGACCAGATGAGCGAAAAGCCCTCACCTTCCTCATCGTCGAAGAGGTTGGCGTAGATCGGGGCGTTGAAGCTCGGATCGTCGAGCTTGAGACCCAGATAGTCGCGGCCCTCGTTGGAGGTCTTCGACCATGCGGCGCCGATCTCGGCGCGGCCGACCAGCACCCGGTGGCTGGGAGCGTTCTCGCCAGTGGCGCGTGTGTCTGGGGCGATGCGCACGTTCTTGGCCTGGACGCTGAGGGTGACGATTTCGCCGATGAACTCGTTCGCGGTGGTCTTCTTGAAGGTGCCGATGGTAGCCATTGTAAGTCTCCGTTTTCTGTTCCCGAGCCCGCACCATGCGGCCTCGATGGCGATCGGTTGGCCGGAGGCGACCGACGACGCATCGCTTGCGACCGGAGCAACGCGGAGGACGGCGCAGGAACGGCTTTCTTGTCACGCGAGGAATGGCGGCGCTCGGGGTCCCCATGCGCTTGCGGCATGGGGTGGGAGCCGGCAGGGGAAGAAAGTCGAGACGCGCCGTTGCGGCCTAGGCGGTCGAGGCTTCAGCCGTCCTTCGGCCAGATCAACCCATTGAAGAGGCCGTTTGGAGCGCTCTTGGGACAGATTGGCAACGGAGACGTTGGCGTGCAACGCGCCTCCGGCAGATCGCTACAGGCTTCACCGGCATCGCCCACGCATTCCATTCACAGATCCCGCGCACCTGCAACCCCGCCGCCACCGCCCGCGCTGCCGTCCTGCTACCGACCGGTCGGCCTGCCATGGGCATCGACCGAAGAGAGTCCAAGTCCACAGACGGGGCCGCGCCGGCACGTGGCCGCTCGATCCTGGCATGGAACCCGATTGCTCCAACCACCGACAATGAGGTGGCTAGGCCTTCGTCGGTCTGGTCCACCCGCCTCGCCCGCGCGGGTCTAGGCTCGAACCACGTCCCTGCCGGATTGGTCGGCGGCTGTCATGCCCGCGACCCGGAGATATGCCGTGACGCCGACGGCGGTCGCGCCAATGACGGAAAAGACGATCTGCCAGGTTTCCGAAGGTATCATGTGCTTCGCGATGCCATGAGTAGCATGGTAGCCGGCAACCATCGCAGGCGCGATGAAGACCAGCGTGATCGCCAGCTTGGCCCACATGGGCCTGATAACGCCGAGGAGGATTTGGACGACGCCGAGCGTCAACCCGGCCGCGAGGCTGCCGACGAGGATCGCGCCAAGCCAGCCGGCACCGGTGTTGAATGCCCAAGTGCCTGCGCTGACCCCGACGAACAACGGGAGGACGAAGATAGCAAGCGTAAAGAGCAACCAGCACAAGATGCCGATGGCCGCGATACAGAGGAAAATGCCAAGGATGATCATGGTGGTGTCTCCGAGAGAGATCTCTGGTGATTGCGCCTTCCACCACCACCTCGGCGCAGTGCAGAAGATAGCAACGAAAACCACGGCCGAAAACTGCCAAAGCTCTTGCTTCGCCAAGGGCAACGTTCGCCCCGTCATGGGGCGAACGGGTCGATTTCGCTGATGATGGCGGTGTCGTCGCCGTCATACTCGTTCGCGGGCACGACCGAGAGAGTGCCGTCGCCAGCACGAAAGATGATGATGGCGACCATGAGAGTGGCGGCGAGGCTGAAGGCGAATGCATGTGCGTCGGTGAAGGACATCGATCCCGCTCCTGCTTGAAGCGGAGGACCATCCCCCGCTGACAGGCGCCCGATGTGTTCGGCCGATGGCCGCGATCACCGCGAAGGCGAAGCTGGAGCGGCGGCACGCTTCGCGTAGTCCGACCCCTTGCGGGTTGATGGCATCAGGCCGTCGGCCGGACCAAGGATCAGCGTCGTATGGAGGGGTGGTACTGTGCTCCTGGAAGTGACGGACGATCTCCGAAGCCGCCCGCGCCATTCCTCGCGAACGCTGCACCTCGGCTCGAAGCGTGTCGAAGACTGATTTCCCCGTTCGGCGGAAAGCCGCCCACATTGCGCCGGGGTGGTCATCGGCCGCCAGTTTCGAATGACCGAAGTTGGGCCGGAAGATGACCGACTGGTTTTAGGTCAAGGGTGCGAAGAAGCGGACATTCCGCTACGATGCCACCTCGGCGTATTCCCTACGGTCAATCGGTCGGAAAGCGGATGCTCAGGTGCATTACCAAAGCGGCCTCCGGCTTTTGGCGTAATCGCGACGTTTTTGCCGGGCAGGATTGTGCTACGAGAACATATTCGGCCCAATCTCGCCACCAATTTCAATGATCGCGTCTGCGGGGATGTTGTTCCTTCGTGCCGCAGCCCGAATAGCCTCCGGGTTAGGCGCCTCGTAAAGGCAATAGCTCTTTTTCTTGTCGGCGCTGAGGAACGAGAAAATCCACTGCACGCCTTCCTGGTCATTGATCAAATTGACACTCTCAATTCCCTCCTTTGTGAGGTTGAGCTGTTCCGCGAACTCCCTTTCGATGACGTAGCGTGGCATGAGCATGCTCCTTCTCAACCGTGGTGATGCAGCGAGGCATGAGAGCCTACCTAGTGAAGCGTTGACTCCAGCCTCTTCTGCAAACGGACCATACCCAGTTCAGCCGCAGTCACCGAGGCTTGCTCCGAAAGTGACATTGCCCTCTCAATCGCTTTCTTGCTACCTCTTTTCATAAGCAAGTTCGCATATTCAGCCTGGGAATGCGCCAGCCAAGGTCGTGATTCGCTGGCTGCGTTCATATCCATCGCATGCTCGAAGTGCTCGGCGGCCTTCCCAAAGTCGCCTAGCGATGCCGACAACATTCCTAGATAGCGACTTGCCGCTCCAAAGCAGACTGTTGCGACCCCTGCCGTGATCGTCATATCCTTGTAGGCGAGCATAAGGTTGTAGATTGTCCGTGCCGCCTCCGTGTCGCCCAGACTAACAGCAACCTCAGCCACGAATGAGAGCGATGCGCTTCGCTTTCCATCCGGCGGCATTGCGAAATTAGCACGCGCTAGTTCACTCAACCTGCGTTGCGCTGCGTCCCGATAGCCCAAATCGGCCGCAACCAGCGCAAACCCTGGCAACCATGTGGTCTCATCCGGATTTTCATCGATGAGATTCTTCATCACCGGAGCCACCTCTGACAGGCGATTCTGTTCGCGTCGGATCGTGAACATCTGCATGCCATAGACGCCTTCGACTTCCGCGCCATGCGTCTGTCTGCCCAGACTCAACGCTTCTCCAGCCAGCTTCTCGGCGGTGATGAACCTTCCATCGAGGATGGCCATCATCGCCCTCGCGTTCCACGCAAGCCATAGAATGTTGAGCCGTTGGCGCAACGTTCCCAAGTCTTCCAGCCCGTCCACGGCTTGATCGGCGCGCGCGCGGTCGCCAAGCTCAGTCGAGACGTAGACGTCAAGCGCGAGAGCGCGGCCGCGCAGGTCATCGTCGTTGATGCCGGCCGCGAGGCGCTTTATCTCATCTACCCGCGCCATTAGTTGAGTTGCCTCTGCCGCGGACTTCACTGTCCGGGGCGTTAAGAAAGGCAGGACAGAAAGTTCAAAAAGCGAAGCTTGGTCGCCTAGTTGCCGAGCCAAGTTGACCCCTTCTGCGTGACATTTGGCGCTGTTCTTGCTGTCGCTGAGGTAAAAATATGCACGCGCGAGGCGGCTGAGGAGCTGGCTCCGCGACCTCCGATCATCGGGCTCGAGCATACCCATTGCTTCAGTGAGCAGCTGAAGCGATTCGTCTAGCCGCTTCGAAGACAGGAACTGGGCGCCGTCAAAACCAAGAGCAGAACGAACGAACGCCTTCGTGTCATGGGTCTCGCGAGCCAAGTGCGCGGTCAGCTTGTATTTTGCCACTGAGTCCGACAAGCGGCCTGCGGCACTCAGTGCCTCGCCGAGCTTTAGGGTCGCCTCGAGCACTTCCTTTTGCCGGGGCGGTCCTCCCGGCAGGTGCTCCGCGATGGCGACAGCGTTCTGAAAGTGATCGACCGCCTCATAGTTGGCTGATTGCCCTAACGCCCGTTCACCGGCCTTCATCCAGTATGGCAGCGCGAGCGCACCTTGCTGTGCCTTGACATAATGCTGGGCGATGAGCTCGGGTTGGGTGACGATGAGATCCGGATATGCGTCGATGAGCGCATTAGCGATGGCTTCATGATATTGACGGCGCCTTTTGCTGAGCAGCGATTGGTATGCCGTATCCTGAATGAGGGCATGTCGGAATACCAGCGCGTCTCGCACCACACCGCCGACGACAACGAGCTGGGTAGACATGAGCTGATTGAGCGCTTCGCCGAGAGTTGGGTCATCGAGACCGGCAACCTTGGAAAGAAGGCCGCGGTCAAATTCCCGGCCTATGACAGAGGCGATTTGCACCACCTCCTTGGCGGCCGCTGTCAAACGGTCAAGTCGGGCCATGAGAGATCCCTGCAGACTGTCGGGAATCTCAACGTTGAGAGACGCCGCCTTTCCGCTTTCCAGAATCGAACGTGTCAATTCTTCCGCGAATAGCGGCACACCATCCGTTCGCTCCACGATCCTGTCGGCAAGCTGATCCGGAACGTCTGCGAGCATCGAGTCGATCAGCTCGCGCATCTGTTGCTTCGTCAGCCGACCAATGGCCAGCGTCGTCACGTGCACTAGCCCCGTGGCCCAGGTCGGCGTCCATTCGGGCCGGTGCGTTACGACGACAAGGACGGCCGCGCCATGCATGCGACGGACAACCTCTGTGAGAAATTCATTGGTCGACGGATCGATCCAGTGAGCATCCTCAACAACAAACAAAACGGGCGCCATCTTTGCCGCGAGCAGCACCCGGTTCGCCAGTGTGCGGACGATCAGTTCTTTGCGCTGTTGGGCGGAGAGATCGAGCGGCGTGAATTCACTGGCTAGGTCCAGCGAGAGCAGCTCGGCATATATCGAGCCGACTTCTGAGGGATCTTCGCCGTAACGTTGAACAATTGCGCGCAACTTCTCGGCTCGAATCAGAGGTTCGTCGGCGGCTGAAAGACCTGCCAGCCGGCTCAGGCGCTGAATGATGGGATAGAAGGCCGAGGTGGAGTGATACGGCGAACATTGCAGTCGTATTAACTCGGGCTGGTTCTCATGCAACCGTTCCTGAAGCGCGTCGACGAGGCGCGATTTCCCGATTCCCGCCTCTCCCGATACAAAGACTGCTTGGCCTTGGCCGTTTTTAGCCAATTCCCAGCGATCCAGCAGCATTCCAATTTCACTGCTGCGGCCAACGAATTTTGAGCGCGCACTAGTTTGCGCGGCATCGAAACGGCTTTCCACTTCTCGTTCGCCGTGGACCGCAAACAGGGCAATAGGCAATCGAAAGCCTTTCAATTCCTGCGCGCCGAGACTCTCGATCTCGAAGGATTGCCCCGCGAGCCGCCGCGTGGCGTCTGCCACCACGATCTGGCCAGGCGCAGCAGCAGCTTGCAGGCGAGCTGCGAGATTCGGAGTATCTCCTGCGATTGAGGCCCGCTCGTTTGCGCTGCTGCCGGCGATATCGCCGACGACCACGTGCCCCGATGCAATGCCGATCCGCGCCTTCAATTGCTCGCCGCTGGGGGACTGGAAGGCCTCGACTGCAGCGAGGGCCTCAAGGCCTGCACGAATGGCACGCTCGGCATGGTCCTCGTAAGCCATGGGCCATCCAAAATATGCAAGCACGCCGTCCCCTAGATATTTCGCGACGTAGCCTCCAAAGCGCGTGATCGCGCCTGCAACACTGTCCTGATAGCGCCGCGTAAGCTCATGCATGTCTTCGGGGTCGAGTTGGGCAGATAGCGCAGTCGACCCGACCAGGTCACAGAAGAGCACACTAAGCAGCCGCCGGTCTGCAGTCGGTTCCTGAGGGAGGTCGCTGGCCTGAAGTTCCGAACCCGCAGGAGAAGGTGAAGGGACCAGGGACCCGGTGAGATTTGGCTGAGCAAGTCCGGTAACAGCAGCCAGGATAATTTTGCGATGCCCCAGTGAGACACCAAGCTCCTGGAGGTCGCGTTCAGTGACATGAGGGAGCGCTCGCAGGTCGACGTCGTTTTGGACGAACGCCTCCAGGTATTTGCCGAGGCCGAGCTGGCTCAGCCAGTCTTCGATCGTCTGCATCGAGCGTTTTGCCCATGTCACCATGCTAAACTAGCGCGAAGGTAGCCGTAGCACCATGCCGCACTAAGGATCAGCTTAGTTGCGATGAGGCCTCATTTCACGAATTCCCTTGGACCAAGCGCTAATTTTCGGGCAAAGTAGGCGTTATTCGTAAGCGACGGCTGCCGGTCAACATTGTCAGCTAGGCGGGCCGTGCCGGGAGGCGGCGAGCCAGAAACTATCTGATCAACCTTCGATCCGAACTCGGAAACTCGGTATTGGGATTTCTCGGGGGGTGGAATGAACCGCGGTGCAATTGCCAAATTCGCGCAGGATCTCCGAGGCACGCTAATCGGTCGCGATGCCGACTATGATGAAGCTCGCAAGCTCTATAATGGCATGATCGACAAGCGGCCTCTTCTAATTGCTCGCTGCATGGACGTCGCCGATGTGATTGCTGCGGTGAACTTCGGCCGCGACAGCCAACTCCCGATAGCAATCCGCGGCGGCGGTCACAACGGACCGGGGTTCGGCGGTGTCGACGACGGCCTCGTGATCGACCTCTCGACGATGAAGGGCGTTCGCGTCGATCCACAGAACCGCACGGTGCGGGTCGGGCCTGTTGCACGACAGGCGACGTGGATCATGCTACCCACGCCTTTGGCCAGGCAGTGCCGTTCGGCATCATCTCGACCACGGGGGTCGCCGGTCTGACGCTGAGCGGCGGCCACGGCTACCTCAGCCGGCAGTATGGGCTTGCCGTCGACAATCTTATCGAAGGCGACGTGGTGCTGGCCAACGGAAGTTTCATAACAGCGAGTGAAACGGGGAACATGGATCTCTTGTGGGCGCTTCGCGGAGGCGGCGGCAATTTCGGCATCGTGACCAGCTTCCTGTTTCGCACGCACCCGGCGAAAATGCTCTATGGCGGACCGATCGTCTTCGACCTTGGTGATGCCGCGGAGATTATGCGCTGGTATCGCGATTTCCAGGCGAATGCTCCGGAGGATTTCTACATCTTCCTCGGACTGCAATCGGTGCCCGGCGGCGATCCATTCCCGCAGGAGCACTGGAACAAGAAGATGTGCGTCCTCCTTGTCGCGCATAACGGCGAGGGTGGCGAAGCGGCCGTCAATGCCATCCGGGCGGCTCTCCCCAAGCCACTCATCGACTGGGCGGGCCCGATTCCTTACACGGGGTTGCAGACCTTATTCGACGCGCTCTATCCGGCCGGACAGCAATGGTATTGGAAGGGCGACTTTGTCCGAGCGCTGCCAGATGCCGCCATCGATGCCCATCTCCTGCATGCAAGCAGGGCCGGCCCGGCGTCGTGCATGCATCTTTACCCAATCGACGGGGCGGTGCATCGCCGAGGCAAGGGCGACAGCGCCTGGAACGCTCGTGATGTGACCTGGTCCATGGTGATCGCCGGGATAGATCCCGATCCGGGAATGGCGCCAGTCCTCAAGAAATGGGCCACCGACTACTGGAAAGCTGTGCATCCGTTCGACCTCGGCGGCGCGTATCCCAACTTCATGATGGATGACGAAGGCGAAGAGCGCGTCCAGGCGAGCTTCGGCGACAATTACCCGCGCCTCGTCGCGCTAAAGGGCAAGTTCGACCCTGCCAACCTTTTCCACATCAACCAGAACATCCGCCCGGCCACCTAGTGGTCAAATCTAGCGTTTGGTACCCGACACGAAAGACCACCCCTACCCTATCGGACCTTCCTTCAACGACGTCATAGCGCAGGCCCTGACCCAACCCAGACGTTCACGCTGCGCTTTTGTTGGTCGCGCACACGCCGCGCATTCGCATGCTACTCAATCCGCGTGATCGTCGAGGAAGGACTGAAGCACCGCGAAGTAAGCCTCCGGCTCCTCCCAGAAAGGCATATGCGCGCTGTTGGAGAAGATGGTGATCCGGCTGTTCGGCAGCGCTTGGTGGATCAGCCGCGAGCAGGCAGGCGTCAGCGCGTCATGCAGGCCGCACAACACAAGCGCCGGCTGGGTGATGCGAGGCAGCTGATCAACCCGGTTCCAGTTTCTGATGCTGCCCGTGAAGTAAAAAACGTTGGGTCCCTGGATGGTCTTGAAGGGAGCCGGGTTGAGGTCTGCTCCCGAACGCAGCAGAGCTTCCGGCCAGATCTGCAGTCGGTAGATATGACGATAGGTCAGGATCTCGATGGCAGCCTTGTATTCTGGATGGTCGAGAGTGCCCTCGGCCTCATGTCGCAGCATCATGGCGACGGTTTCGCTACCGAGCGCGCCACGGAGCCTGTCGAATTCTCCAAGGAGGTGGGGAATATTCGCGGCACTATCGACAAGGATCAATGTCTTGAACGCATCGGGATACGACAGCGCATATTCGATGCCGAGCATCGTACCCCAAGACTGTCCTAACAAATGGACCTTGCCGAGGTCCAGGGTCGTGCGGACGATCTCGACCTCCTCGACGTAGCGTTCCAGCGTCCAGAGGCTGTTGTCGTCAGGCCTGTCCGAGGCGCCGCACCCGAGCTGGTCGTAGCAAACGACGCGATAGCGACCGCCGCCAAGCCGGGAGTGACTGTCGCGGATGTAGTCGCAGGGAGCGCCGGGACCGCCATTCAGGCAGAACAGCACCTCCTCGCCGGCGCCGAAGCTGTAGGTCACCAGCTCATATCCGTGCACCGGAACTCGTGTGATCCGATCTGCCTTCCGATAGGAGGTCTGCTCGCCAAATTCGAGCATTCTGACAAGAGCCTTTCCCTCGAACTAAGCCCTCAGCTTACGACGGCATCTACTTCCAAATCGACGTTGGCGACGAACCCACGTTGAGTTTGCACCATTGGATGAACGCTGACTAGGAGGATGCCAAAGCCGCAGATGGCGAGTAGCGCCGTCTCCTCCTCCCGGCTGGCACTGGCAGAGTGCGGCGCGGCGCAAAGCTGTGGACCGTCGCAGGCTCGACCTTCAAGGCCGAGACCTATCGCTTCCGTCGCCTGCCCCAACCAACGGACGAGGAGCTGGAGGCTGGGCCAGGCACCCGGCAGGAACTGTCCATCTCCCTCCCTGGGGATAGCGACTGGTGCAAGCAGTTCGTCGGTGAGCAGTTGGTCACGGTGCGCACCAGACGGGGCTTCTCGCCCTGGAACGGCAGAAGCTTCGCGAACGCAATGAAGCCCTCGACTGCCGCGTGTATGCCAGAACGCCTATCTGCCCGTTCACGAGTTAGACGACGACAGCGAGACCGATGGGCCTAAGCCCATGGGCTTCCGCGATCACCTAACGCTTTGCTGTCAAAAGCGTCACCGCAGCGGTAACCATGTCGGACTCCAAGCCCCCAATTCTTCGAAAGGGACCTCCAGCTTCGACGGAAATCCGAGTCTACAGCATTTCCCTGGCATCTGAGTTAATATTGCGGCTGAGGGACCCGAATTCAGCCTTGGGAGAGCTGTGTGGATGTTGCCGCTTGGTTGCGAGGCCTCGGCCTCCAGCAATACGAGCAGGCATTTCGCGACAACGCGATTGACGCGGAAGTCCTGCCAGAGCTGACTGATGCCGACCTCGAGAAGCTCGGTATGCTCCTCGGTCATCGCAAGCGATTCCGCAAGGCGGTAGTGGGGCTGGGGCCATCGTCGAGCCATCCCGACACGAGCACCGATGACATCGCGGCTCAGAGCCGCACCCGAGAGCCAAGCGCGGAGCGTCGACAGCTGACCGTCATGTTCGTGGATCTCGTCGGCTCGACGGCTCTGGCGACGCGTCTGGATCCCGAGGATCTGCGTGAGACCATCGGAGCGTATCACCGCTGCGTCGCCGATACGGTCGTCCACTTCGGCGGCTTTGTCGCCAAATATATGGGCGACGGAATCTTGGTGTATTTCGGCTACCCGCAGGCGAACGAGAACGCCGCCGAGCAGGCGGTGCGCGCTGGCCTTGCTCTCGTCAATGCCGTTAGGCGACTGCCAGAGCCCGAGCCATTGCGGGTTCGTATCGGCATTGGCACCGGACAGGTCGTCGTTGGCGATCTGATCACCGCCGGCGAAGGGCAAGAGCGCGGCGTCGTGGGCGAGACCCCGAACCTCGCCGCTCGCCTGCAAGCTCTTGCCGAACCCGACGCGGTCGTGATCGGGCCGCAAACGCGGCAGCTGGTCGGCGATCTTTTCGAATATCGCGATCTTGGCGCGGTCGAGGTGAAAGGCTTTCCGGAGCCGATCCATCCCTATCAAGTGTTTCGTGAAAGCGCTGTCGAAAGCCGGTTCGAGGCGCTGCATGGGACGACGCCCACGCCGCTGGTCGGGCGTGAGGAGGAAGTTGAGCTGTTACAGCGCCACTGGCATCGCGCGAAAAGTGGTGAAGGTCGTGTGGTGCTGCTCTCAGGCGAGCCCGGCATCGGAAAGTCGCGCCTCACCGTCACCTTGCAGGAGCGGATCCAGAAGGAGCCACACACGCGCTTGCGCTATTTCTGTTCGCCGCACCATCAAGACAGCGCGCTCCACCCGACCATTGCGCAGCTAGAACGTGCCGCCGGGTTGGAGCGCGACGACCCACCTGAGAGCAAGCTGGATAAGCTTGCGGCGCTGCTTGCCCCGGCCTCGCCGGAGGACGTGGCGCTGCTGGCCGAGCTGCTGTCGTTGCCGACCGAAGGCCGTTTCCCGCCTCTCCAACTGACGCCCCAGCGTAAGAAAGAGGAGACCTTCGATGCGCTGCTCCGGCAGCTCGAAGACCTAGCGCGACAAGGTCCGGTGCTGATGCTCTTCGAGGATGTCCACTGGATCGACCCCAGCTCGCGCGAGCTGCTCGACCTGGTAGTCGAGCGGGTGCAGCGCCTGCCAGTGCTGCTTCTCCTCACGTTCCGCCCCGAGTTTCAACCGCCTTGGACCGGGCAGGCGCACGTCACTGTTCTTGTCCTCAACCGGCTCGACCGTCGTGACGGCGCCGCGCTGGTCCAGCGGGTCATCGGCACCGGGGAGCTGCCGAGCGACGTTGTCGCGGAGATCATCGAGCGCACTGATGGGGTGCCACTGTTCGTCGAGGAGCTGACCAAGGCGGTGTTGGAGGGCGGCAACGCCAGGACAGTGCTCTCAAGTGCTGCTGCGACGGCGTCGAACGTTCCCGCCACGCTGCATGCCTCGTTGATGGCGCGGCTCGATCGCCTCGGCTCAACCGTCAAGGAAGTCACTCAGGTCGGCGCGGTTCTCGGTCGGGAGTTCTCCTACGAATTGCTGGCAGCGGTCGCACAGCGAAATGCCGCTGATCTAAATGGCGCACTGGATCAACTCGTCGGCGCCGGTCTGGTGTTCTGCCGAGGGACACGGCCACTGGCCACTTACCTCTTCAAGCATGCGCTCGTTCAGGACGCAGCGTATGGCACGCTGCTGCGCGGCAAGCGCCAGGAGATACATAAGCGTGTCGCAGACGTGTTGGAGGAAAAGTGGCCCGAGATCACTGAAGCGCAACCCGAGCTCCTCGCCCACCACCTACAGGAAGCTGGGGATTGGGCGGGCGCGCTCGATCACTGGCAAAAAGCGGGAGGGGCCGCCGTGGCCAGAGCTGCCACTCGGGAAGCCGTGTCGCACTTTGCCAGTGCCATTGACTGCAGCAGGAGACTTGGCGATGTGTCCGGCGGCGCCGAACGGATGACACGTCTCCACCTTGCGATGGCCAATGCCTTGATGCAGGCTGAAGGGTATCGTTCTGAGCGCCTTGGGAAGACGCTTGAAGATGCACGTCTTGCCGCCGCGAACACTGCTTTGGTCGAATTGCAATGTGACGTTGCGCTTTCACTCGCTCCGTTTTTTTATGCCACTGGGCGCAATCACGATTACCTGACCCTGGCCGAAGAGCAGCTCGCAAACTGTGCCGATCTCCTTCCAACGGCCTATCTGAGTGGTCTTTGGGCAACCAAGGGGATTGCTCATTTCAACCGGGGAGAACAACCGCAGGCAGCGGAGGCTTTGCGGAATGCCTTAGATCTGATTGATCGTGTTGACCCAAGTCGTCGTATTTTGTTCGCCGGTGCGGATCAACGTGTCTCTACCCAGGACTATCTTAGTGGTTCGCTGATCATTTTGGGCTTCATCGATGTTGCAGTCGAAGAGAACGAGCGCTTACTTCGAAATGTTGACCAATTCGACAGGCCCTTCGACTTAGCCTGGCATCTTCTCGCTCAGTGCGATTTGTGTGCACTGGTCGGTCAATACGAGGAACTCCTTGAGAACGCTACGAAGATCATCGAGATTTGCGAACGACATGGCTACACCGCGCGTCGAAGTAGCGCCATAAGGTGGCGTGGCCATGCCCGCTCGCATTTAGGTGAACTGGATGCCGGCATCGATGACGTCCGGGAGAGCATGGTTCTTTGGCGTGGGCAGGGCGTCGTATTTCATACGCCTGAGAAAACATGCGAACTTTGTGATCTTCTCCTGCGGGCCGGTCGCATCGAAGACGCATCGCAAATGCTTGATGATGTCGATACCCTCGTTTTCGATACCGACGAGGCGAGCTACCTAGCAGAATGTATTCGCCTTCGTGGCCAAATCGCCGCGGCCAGAGATGACCTGACGGGTGCCGCGCACCTATTCGAAACAGCAATTGCCACTGCCCGTCGGCAGCAAGCGAAACTCTTCGAGCTTCGCGCCGCAACGCAACTAGCACCAGTTCTGGCACGTCAAGGTCGTGTCCATGAGGCCGCGAGGCGTCTGCAAGCGGTGGTCCACACATTTAACACTAGGTACCCAATCGTCGACCTCATCGCGGCACAAAGGGCGCTGGATGCCCTGAGCCGTTGAGGTCGCACCATCAGCGTCGGTTCCGACAACGTAGTTTGCCTCGATTTGATGCAAGCTAGGCTCATTGCGAACCCGAGACGCGCGTTCGTCCGTTTGGACTGGAATGTATCGGAATGGTTGAGATGAGACGTTCACCCTTGTCCCCGCGTAGGTCGGAACATGGCGCGAACATGACCTCCAGCATTGTCAACCGCGATGTCCGCTTATGGGCTATGGCAAAGGTTGCCTCTATGACTGAGATTGGGCGCGAAGCCGCCGTTCGCGTCGTGAAAGACGTACTTCCACTTCGGTGAGATTGTGGAATAGCGGTGACCAAACCTGGACTGAGATTTCGGTGGGTCAAAAAGGCGGCGCTCACGAGCCGCCTAATCGATAGACCGGGATGCCGAGCTTGCGGGCCTTGTCCGCGAGGTTCTCCTGAATGCCGGTGCCCGGAAAGATGATGACGCCGATCGGCATGACCGCCAACATCTGGTCGTTGCGCTTGAAAGGAGCCGCCTTGGCATGTTTGCTCCAGTCGGGCTTGAAGGCGACCTGCGGAACCTTGCGATGATCGGCCCAGCGGGCGGCGATCTTTTCGGCGCCTTTCGGTGATCCGCCGTGCATCAGCACCATGTCGGGGTGCTTGGCACGGATTTGGTCGAGCTTTGCCCAGATCAGCTCGTGATCGGCGGTATCGCCGCCGGAGAAGGCGATCTTGGGGCCAGCGGGCAACATGACCTCGGTTTCCGCGCGCCGCCTGGCCGCGAGGAAGTCGCGGCTATCGATCATTGCGGCGGTGAGATGGTGGTGGTTGATCATCGATCCCGTGCGCGGTCGCCAGGCCGAGCCGGTGTACTGATCGTAATGGTCGGCGGCCTGGTCACGCATAAGCTCGAAGGCATCGCGCCGTTCGATCATGGTTTGGCCCTGGGCGGTGAGTGTCTCGAGTTCAACCGCCTTGATCTCGCTGCCGTCCTGTTCGCGCTGCAGGCGGCGCTGGGCCTGCTCGTTGTCGTCCAGTTGCCGCTCGACCCGTTGTGCAGCTCGGTGGAAGACATTGGTGACGGACCAGAGCAGGTCATCAAGGTCGGGTTCGAGGCGCGTGTCGGCCAGGGTGCCGATGAGGGCGTCAAAGATGTCGGCCACGGCTCCGGCCACGTGGTCGCCACCGGGGAGCGGTCGCGGATCGGGCTCGTCCGCAAATGGGCGCCAGCCATAGAGCTGGAGTTCGGTGAGGATGTGATCGGTTGAAGAAGCGGCGTGGTGCGGTTCAATGTCGTCGTGCTCGCTCATGGGAAGCTCCCTTCGGTTTGACCGCGACCCTCGCGGCCTTCATGGCGACGAGAGCCCACGGGCGGGTTGGCCCGACACCCGAAGCGAAGCGGAGGGCCGGAGCGCAGCGGAGGATGGCGGCGGCCGGCTATTTTGCATCGCGATGGAAAGGCGTCGCGCCCAATCGCTGCCATTCGCGAGTAGTCGTGCGCCGCCGGAAAATAGTCGGCCGCCGCCATTGCCTGGCCGGCCAGTTCGTGGGCCCGATCGCCCTCTCGAAGGCCGGGTCGCGGTTCTCTGCCGGCGGGCTACGCATCCATGCGCCGCACCGGCACCGTGCGCCGCGCGCTTCCCCTCACGGCTCATGCCGCCTGTGTCAGATAGCGGATACGATCTTTGCGCATGAGCTGGTCCGCAATCGAGGCCCGGAAGTCGGCAAGTCCGAAATGGCGGAGGTCTTCGTTGAAGTCCTCCGTCTCCGGCGACAGCACGATTGCCTCGATTCCGGCGTCCGTCGCGCGCTCGAACAGGCTGTCTCGGGCACCGTCACCGGCCGGATCGTTGTCGCGGATGACATAGAGCCGCTGCAGGTTCGGCGGGAACAGGATGGCAGCAAGATGGGCTGCCGAGAGTGCTGCCGCCATCGCCATGTCGGGCAAGACGCATCTGAGCGATAGCGTCGTCTCGATGCCTTCGCCTGCCGCCATAACGCTGCCGGGTACGCCGAAGCGGACGGCATGACCGAGAAGGTCACCCATTGCCCGACGCGGCGTGTCGACGGGTGCCTTGCCGGTGCCGTCCGGGGCTAGCCAGGTGCGGTGCGCGCCGGTCAGACGTCCATCGAGGTCGGTAACCGCGGCGATCATCGCCGGCCAGGTCTCGGTAGCTCCATGATCGTCGGGCCGGTAGTAGCAGTGTGGATGGAACTGCAAGGCTGCGGTTCCGTGCAAAGTCGTAATGGCACGTCCACGCAAATACGTTTCCACGAGGGTGCCGATAATGGGCTTCGACATGGCGACAAGTCGGCGAGCCGCTTCCGGAGATCCGATCGGAGTTGGAAGGCGCGTCGTCGCCTCTTTAGGCCGTAGTGGCTCAGAAGGCGGTATGGCGAGGAAGGCCCGCGCCTCGCCGACCACGTCCTTGAAGTCGACGAGAGCCAAGGATTCACGGATGACATCGAGCAGGTCGCCATGCTCGCCGGTAGCGGCGTCGGTCCATTTGCCTGGCGGTCCCTTCGGGGATGGCTGCAGACGCACGAACATCGAGCGGCCCGGCGAATTGCGGACGTCGCCGACGGTCCAATAGTTGCCCTGGCGACGGCCATTGGAGAGGTAGTGGCGGCACACCGCCTCGGCATATTCGCCGAGGCGGTGTGCGAGGTCGGATGCAGCGTGACGCGGAATCATGCAGCCTCCCGCTCATTGACCCGCTCGATTGGGAAGCGGTCGAGCACGCGCTCCAGCACGGCGAGCCCGTTGGCGTCGATCGGCACGAACATCCTGAGCTTCCACGAAATGATCTCGTGGAAGAGACCGTAGGCGGTGAGGCGTTCGCGCATCATGTCGGTGAAGCCGGACAATTCGATGCGCCATGCGCCCATGACGCGGCTGCGGCGAAGCTGGAGATCCTCGGCAAGATCGAGGATGGTCGAGCCGTCCATCAGAGCCGCAAACGCCTGCTCCGGCGATAGCGCAACCACGTTCGTCGCAGAGGCGTTGGCGGCCCATGCCGGCGAGACGCGGCGGCCGATGAGGCGCTCGCCCTCGTCGGTCTGAAGTCGATAAACGCGGGTCGACTCGCTGGGCAGGCGCTTCCAGATCGGCAGCAGCAGGCCGGTGACCATGTGCAAGACCGAGTCCGAAAACTCCGGCACCCCGGCGATTTCGGCCGTCCAGGCAGTTATGAACGCCTCGCGGTCGGCCTCTATCCAGCGTGTTTCGCCCATGGCCTTAAGCGGCATGTTCTGGCCTTCCATCGGCCGGATCAGGCGGACACGTCGCTCAACCTCGCCATCGTCGAGCATGACGCTGGGGGTCGGGATCTGCACGGCGGCGCGGCCCGATTGCTCGTTGATGAGCCGTAAGGCACGCGGATCGCAAAGGTGATGGAGCGCCGCATCGATTGTGACTGGCCGATTGCGCTTGCGTTCGGTGATCGTGAGCAGGCGCGTTTCTGCGCCGGTGCGCGGATGGGTGTAGATCACCTGCCGATCGGTGACGACGAAGTTTTCGGCCTGCAGGGTCTCCAGCCCGGCATCGTAGGTGCCTGACGCGATCGCGCCCTCGATGCGCGCCGCCAGCAGTTGCTCGAAGGCACCGAACAGCACGCCCTGCAACTCGATGGTCAGTGCGAGCAGGCGATTGAGGAAGGTGGTGATCGGCGGCAACTCGTCCTTGATGCCATTGGCATCCATCAGCTTGAGACCCGTCGCCGCCTCGAAACGCTCGAGCGAGCAGCCCTCGACCTTGCCGCGTACGATCAGCAGATAGAGTTGCCGTAGCGCATCGCGGGCATAGTGGCTTTCCAGATTGTCCTCTGGTCGGAACAGGCCCTGGCCGCCCGCCTGGCGCTGGCCGCGCGTGATTGCGCCGAGCGTATCGAGCCTCCGCGCGATCGTCGAGAGGAAGCGCTTTTCCGCCTTCACATTGGTTGAGATCGGCCGGAATAGCGGCGGCTGCGCCTGATTGGTGCGGTGCGTGCGGCCCAGGCCCTGAATGGCGGTGTCGGCCTTCCAGCCGGCTTCGAGCAGGTAGTGCACGCGCAGGCGCCTGTTCCGGGCCGAGAGGTCGGCATGGTACGACCTGCCGGTGCCACCGGCATCGGAGAAGACCAGAACGCGCTTGTGATCGTCCATGAGGGCCTGTGCCTCGGCTAGGTTGGCCGAGCCGGCGCGGTTCTCTACGATCAGGCACTCGCCCTTGCGGACAATGCGCCGCGAGCGGCCTGTGACTTCGGCCACGATGTCCGTGCCGAAATGCTGGACGATCTGGTCGAGCGCGCCGGGGACAGGCGTCAAGCTGGCGAGTTTGACAATCAGCTCGTCGCGCCGGGCGACCGCCTCGCGGCTCTCGACGGGCTGGCCATCGCGGTAGACCGGGCGCGACGACAGATTGCCTTCGGAGTCGGTGAAGGGCTCATAGAGCTGCACCGGGAAGGAATGGGCGAGATAGTCGAGGACGTATTCGCGCGGCGTGATGTCGACTCGGACGTCGTTCCATTCCTCAGTCGGCAGCTCGGCCAGCCGCCGTTCCATGAGCGCCTCGCCCGTCGAGACGATCTGGACAACGGCCGCATGGCCCTCCTCCAGATCGCGGGTGATGGAGCGGATCAGGGTCGGCGTCTTCATGCTGGTCAACAAATGACCGAAGAAGCGCTGCTTGGCGCTTTCAAAAGCGCTGCGCGCGGCCGACTTGGCCTGGGCATTGAGCGTGCCGGTGCTGCCAGTGATGTTGGCCGCCTGCATCGCCGCATCGAGATTGTTGTGGATGACGCCGAAGGCCCCAGCGTACGCGTCATAGATGCGGACCTGTTCGGGCGTCAGCTCATGCTCGAGCAGTTCGTATTCGACGCCGTTGAATGAGAGCGAGCGGGCCGAATAGAGGCCGAGTGCCCTGAGGTCGCGTGCCAGCACTTCCATAGCCGCCACGCCGCCGGCCTCGATCGCCTCGACGAACTCGGCGCGGGTCGAGAATGGAAAATGCTCGCCGCCCCAGAGGCCGAGCCGCTGGGCATAGGCGAGATTGTGCACGGTGGTGGCGCCAGTCGCCGACACATAGACGATGCGGGCATTCGGCAGGGCGTGCTGTAGCCTCAGGCCGGCACGGCCTTGATGGGAGGGAGCGGCGTCGCCGCGTTCGCCCTTGCCGCCACCGGCGTTTTGCATGGCGTGCGCCTCGTCGAAAATGATGACCCCATCGAAATCCGGACCCAACCATTCGACGATTTGTTTGACCCGCGAAACCTTCTCGCCGCGATCGTCTGAGCGTAGCGTGGCATAGGTGGTGAATAGGACGCCTTCCACCAGCGTGACCGGCCTGCCTTGCGGGAAGCGGGAGAGCGGGGTGACCAGCAAGCGCTCCATGCCGAGCGCGGACCAGTCGCGCTGCGCATCCTCGATGAGCTTGTCGGACTTGGAGATCCAGACCGCCTTACGACGGCCCTGCATCCAATTGTCTAGGATTACGGCGGCGGATTCGCGGCCCTTGCCTACCCCCGTACCGTCGCCGATCATGAAGCCTTGCCGGAAGCGCACGGCACCCGCGGTGTCATCGGCCGCGGCGCTAACCACGTCAAAGGTATCGTCGAACGTCCAGGCGCCGGCGAGATACTCGGCATGAGCCTCGCCGGCATAGATGACGGTCTCGAGCTGCGCGTCCGAGAGCAGGTCAAGGACGTTCTTCGGCAGGCGCGGCCGGTAGCTCGGCTTGGGTGGCGCCACCGAGGCCATGGCCGCCGATTGAACGAGCTGGGTGGGGTGAGCCCGCGAGCCGGGGATGCGGATCGCCTGAAGCTGGTAGGCCTCATAGATGGCGTCGCTGATCTGACCCCCCTCGGCCGCCTGCCAGTCGACAGCCTCATAAGCGAGGTCGATGGCTTCCGGTTCGGCGATCGACATGCGTGGCGTGGTTCTCGCCGAGCGTTTGAGATAGCCGTGCACGGTGCGGGGCGCGGCGACCGCCGATGCCACGCTCGAAACGGCGGCCATCACGACCGGCGGCCGCGCGGGAAGGCGCTCCTCAATCCACGTGAGGAGCGTTGCCGCATCCGGAGCGATGCCGGGAGCATCCGGGAAGACGGTGGGATCGTCCGCCGGCAGCTTGTCGATGACGGTGAGGCGTGTCGGAAAGGTCGTGCCATGCTTGGCGTAGGCCGAGCCGTCGATGGCGGCGGAGAAGACGACGCGGCCACGTTCCTGCAGGCGAGTGAAGGCCGGGGTCCAGGCCGGACTGTCGGCCGCGAAGCTCGCCCCAGTGATCGTCACCAGCCGCCCACCGGGCGCAAGGCGCGCCAGCGCCGAGGCGATGTGCCGCAAGGCCGCGTCGGCCATGCGGCCCTCGACTTTGGCCATGACCGAAAAGGGCGGGTTCATCAGCACCACGCTCGGCACGGCGCCGGGATCGAGATGGTCGTCGATCTGGGCGGCGTCGAAGCGGCTGGCGGAGACGGCCGGAAAGAGGCGGGAGAGAAGTGCCGCGCGCGTCTTGGCAAGCTCGTTGAGGATGAGCGAGGCGCCGGCTATCTCGGCCAGGATGGCGAGCAGCCCGGTGCCGGCGGAAGGCTCCAGCACACGGTCGCCGGGCGTGATGGCGGCGGCCGTTGCGGCGACCAGGCCGAGCGGAATCGGCGTCGAGAACTGCTGGAAGGTCTGTGCTTCTTCGGACCGGCGCGTATGCGTCGGCATGAGCCCTGCGATCTTCGACAAAGCGGACAGCCGTGCAGCCGGAGATTCGGCTTTGCGGGAGAGCGCCTTTCCGTACTTGCGGAGGAAAAGGACCGTTGCGGCCTCGCAGGCATCGTAGGCCTGCTTCCAGTCCCAGGCGCCGGCGGCGTCGGAGGCGCCGAATGCGGCTTCCATCGCCGAGCGCAGCTTTGTCGCGTCGATGCACTCGCCGCGTTCGAGACGGGGAAGCAGCAGGCCGGCGGCGGCGAAGATAGCGCCGGCTGCACGGGTTTGGGCGAGCGGGAGCGGCGCGGCGGTTGGAACCGTCGCAGCGGGCGAGATCATGTACATGGTGTGAACCTCGGGAGAGCGGGACAGGACCGAGCCGCGCGGCGCTCTCTCTGGACCGCACGGATTCAAACCCATCCCGGCCCGCCTCTCCCTCTCAGGTCCCGCCGAAGCTAAAATGAAACAAGCGCCCCGCCATGAGGTGGAGCGCTTGCCGGTATCAACCGATCTCGATCATATTCCGCCGTCAGGCTCCGACGTCTCTCGGAAACCTTTGGCGTCGTCGGGATCGGGCGGCAGGTAGGCATCATAGGGATTGCCGTCGGCAAGATGACCGAACGGCGTGAACACGTAGTCCGCGCCCTCCCGCCCGACCGCGCAGATTACATAACGCCGCTGCCCGGTCGCCGCGTCGGCGCATTCCATCAACGCGAGGTTGCCGTCGCCGGCGGCACGAAGCAGCGTCTGGAAGTTGCTGCGGGCATGGTCGGAAATGCTCATGGCAAGTCCTTCGCATCTCCGGGTTCAACTGGATCGCGGGCGCCCGCGAGGATCGCTTCGCCGCGCGCGATCGCCCATTCGGCCTTGCCGAGCCACCCCGGCGGCGTCGGTCGGCGGGCCTTAGCATCGCCGACAATGATCTTGAGCAAGCCCAGCATGAGTTCGAATTGTGCGGCCTTGCGCTGCACCGCTTCCCCAAAATGTGCAGGAACCGGAATGGCCTGTCCACGATACGCGGCACCGGCACCCTCCCATATGGCGGTGACATGGGTTTCGCCCGAGGACTCGCAATCCTCCCGCTGACCCGACCAGTCAGTGTCCTCGATGGCAAATCGGCACGCGACGTCGGGTGTCTCAGCCAAATAGGTTGAATGCCGGAACACTGGCAGGTGGTACGTCGTCTCGATGGTGAATTGCGGCATTTGCTGCTCGTGAATACTCCACCGCCTAAAGGCGGTGGCTTCAAGTTACGGCTTAAAGCCGGATCGGTCCGCCGTCCGGCGGACAGGGCGCGAA